>JBIOXP010000654.1:0-4311 GCA_044869705.1 Binatia bacterium
CCGGGCCAGTACAACCCACACACGATCCAGGGACAGAAGCTACTCGGTCATGAGCTGTGGCACGTGGTACAGCAACGGACTGGTCGTGTGAAAAATCCGTTTGGCGGCGGTGTGGCAGTGGTCCAGGACCACGCGTTGGAAGCGGAGGCCGACCGGATGGGCGTCAAAGCCGCAATGACCGTGATTTCGCGTAAGCGTGATGGGGAGTGATCGATCGTGAAGAATTCTCCAAAGCCCGGCAGCACTCCGCGAGCAGGAGGCGCGCCCGGAGCAAAGCGCAATGCTCAACTCCAGAAGGCCATCCAGGCGCGCGCTGTCGCGCGGTCCACAGCACCAAACTACACGGTCCAGGCGCCGCGCCCTCTCGGCGGGAACATCCAGCAGATTCGCGCGACGATCCAGGGATCGCCAGAAATTGCAGGTTCAGTCGAGATCGCTCCGGCCGGTTCCGGTCAGGCTTACATCTCGAATTTGCAAGTGGATCAGCAACACCGTCGTCGCGGCGTCGCTGCTCAATTGATCAATGCGGCAATCAGCACCGCGCGTCGCCAGGGCTTTAAGGCAGCGAGTTTGGAAGCGCGACCGTCCGACAACGGAATCTCGCCGCAACAACTGGTTGCCATGTATCGACGTCAGGGGTTCAAGAACGTGGGGCGAACAAGCAGAGGAAGTCCGTTGATGGAGCGGAAGTTATAAACCGAGTCCATAGATAAAAGTGAGCACACGATGAACTCAACAAATAAAAAACCACCCGCAGCGAGAGGCACTCCGTCGCACGCGCCGCAAACTAAACCCGTTGTCGCGCAGCTTAAGACTGGTGTGTCCGCGCAGAGTGTCAAACAGCCGGTTGCGCCTCCGGTCTATCGCCCACAGCCGGCTCCGAAAGTCATGCAACGCAAGCTGGCAAGTGTCGCTGCGAACGCGGAGGGGCAAGTGGTACGTAGTTCACAACCATCACCACGATTGCCGACACCGGCGGTCAGTCCATTTCGCAGCGTGGTCCAACGCGCGGCCGTGGCGAGACGGCGCGGAGGTGGTGGCGGAAGGAAGCCGCCCGGTGGGAAGCCACCAGTTCCAGATCACTATGCCGAAGCTTCGTTAAAAATGGCCAAGTACGGAATGGCTGAGGATTACCAGAGATGGCTCATCCTTGGCAAAAAGGTTGGATATAAGGCGCCCGATCTATCGGGAGTTCATGCAAGCAAGCCTGGTAAGGGAGGAGGAAAGGCAGAAAAAGAGAGGCACAAACAGATCGCAGCAATTATGGAGGCATGGAAGGAAGGTCTCTTTATACATCTAGCGGTTACGAGGGGAATTCAGGAACAAAGGCTCGGTAGGATCGAAAGCGCGCTCGAGACAAAGAAGTGACACGTATCTTGACAAAGACATTGAAAACCAAACCGGCACAGCCTGCTGCGCAGAAACGTGGTCCTGCGGTTCGCACGCCGCCATCAATAACTCGCTCGCAAGTTGGCCCGCGAATCTTACCGCCCAGGACGAAGGCTTTGTTGTCGCCCGAGCAGCCTTCAGGACCGCCCGTCTACCGTCCTAACGCGACTCCGAAAGTTCTACAGACAAGGAAGACTAAAGAGGTGCGGCCGGAAACACGCGGGCCGATCGTGGTCCAGAAAAAGGAGCGGTCGGTCGTTCAACCGTTTGTTTCCCGAGTCGTACAGGCGACGAAGCTTTATCCAAACCTGCATCCCGGGGCAATCGAGCCGGTCGACACGGGCAATCTTTTCCGGCTTCACAATTTTGCGAATCAGTACCGTTTGCACAAAGTGAACAGTCACTCAGTCAACGTCCCGAATCAGCAATACAACTTCGTACGCACGCGCGAGGGCGACATGCTCCTGCATGCACGCTACCGGCATCCTTCGATTGCTGAAGGAAAGCAAGTGCTCTATGCCGGTGAAGTCTTTTTCAACAACGGCCAGCTCGAGTGGTGGTCCAACGGCTCGGGCCACTATCAACCTTATGCAGAAGACGCCGAACAGGCGAGTCTTCCCATGGATCATTTTTACTCTTACCAGCAGATCATCAAGGGCGAGCACAAGCGCAAAAAGTAAAGCAGCATGATTCCGAAAGAAAAAATCTCACCGCTGGAAGAGAATCAACGTTTGTCGAGGTCTCTCCTTTGGCGGCTACAGCGAAATTATTTTGAGCAACAGGGCATAGAAGCATGGCGCTCAGGTACTGTTCCTCATCACATCACCAGCAGCCCGTTCATCGCTGATGCTTACGCGCGCGTGGTGATGGGTTTCCTGCGCGACTGGAGCGCGCTCGACCATCGCCAGCCTGTTTATATTGTCGAGCTCGGTTCTGGCTCCGGCCGCTTCGCGTACTCGTTCCTGAAAAAGTTTCTCAACCTTCATGGAAACTCCGTCCTGAAAACGATTCCGATCAGATATGTGATGACGGATTTCACGGAAAGTAATATTGAGCATTGGCGCACGCATCCGTCCTTCGTTCCGTTTATTAAAGAGGGATTGTTGGATCTCGCGCGCTTTGATCTCGAGCGTGACGAGCAACTCGAGCTGATTCATTCAGGCGACGTGCTTTCGGCCGGCACGCTGCGTAATCCCTTAATCGTGATCTCAAACTATGTGTTCGACAGTACACCTCAGGATGCGTTCGTCGTTGCCGATGAGAAACTCTTTGAACTGCTGATCACCCTGACAAGCTCACAGGACGAGAACGACCCTGCGGATCCCGGCATTCTTTCGCGGGTTAAGATCGAGGCGACCGAAAACCCGATTAACGGAGCCTATTACGAGGATCCGAAATGGAATCGCATCCTGCTGGACTACAAACGGCGCCTCACCGACACCTCGTTTTTAATTCCCACTTCGGCGTTGCATTGCGTTAAAAATCTTCATCGTCTTTCCGGCGGGCGCCTGCTGCTGCTCTCGGGCGATCAAGGTTACAGCCGCGATGAGGCGTTGAACCTCGGAAGGGAAACACCGGCCTTTGCCTTCCACGGATCTTTCTCGATGATGGTTGATTATCAAATCATCGGTGAGTACTGCCGCCACCTTGGCGCGAGGGTGCTGCATCCGGCGCCCGCCGCCAGTCACCTCAACATCTCCGCTTTCATGTTCGGCAATGTTCCGTGCGATTTCATCGAAACTCGTCAGGCTTATGCTGAAGCGATTGAAAAATTCGGTCCTGACGATTTCTTCACCTTGAAGGAGCCGTTCGAACAGATTTACGAAGTACTCACGCTCAATCAAATTCTTGCGTTTCTGAGATTGAGCTGCTGGGACTACAAGCGATTCCGTGAGAGCTTGCCGGCTTTGAAAGAACATCTGCCGCATATGAGCGAGCTGCAAAAGCGGCAGTTGTACGAAGGCATCTTGAAAGTGTGGGATTCGTATTTGCCGATCGGTGAGGAGAGTGATCTGGCTTTTGAGCTGGGAACGTTCCTTCTCGAAATCGAGTTTCATGAGGAAGCTCTCGAATTCCTGGAACGTTCTGTTGAGCTCTACGGCATGGCGCCGGGCACCGCTTACAACATTGCCGTTTGTTTTTACGGTCTGAACCAGATGGACGAAGGGCTGGATTATGTGGACCAGGCGCTCAGCCTCGATCCGCATTTTGCGGAAGCCAAAGCACTGCGGGCAGACATCGAGTCGTCACTTGCAAATACAACGCGTAAGCGTCGCCGCCGAGCATGAATCACATGGGTTCAAATAAGAAAACAACGCGCGCCAGACACGTCGCGCAGTGCAAGACCCCCATCAGCGCGCAGGGTAGTAAGCGTCCGGTGGCACCTCCGGTTTATCGTCCACAATCAGCGCCAAACGTACTGTTACGAAAAACGCCGGTCGCGCCGCCTGTTTACAGACCTCAGCCCGCGCCGAAAGTCCTACAGAAAAAGAGCTCGTTAGCGGCAAAGCCGGAGACGCCGCACGCGCGTGCGCAGAAGCCTGTGGCGCCACCGGTTTATCGTCCCGACGCAAAGAAGATTGTGCAGCCGAAGGCAAGCTCGCCGCAGAAAAAGGCGATGTCGAGTCTGCCTGCCGCAGCATTCAGAGCAAAGCCACCCGTGGTCCTGCGCACGAAGGTACCGCCAACGATTCAGCGCGCCGTGGTCCAACGCGCCAAGCGTGCGGAGGTGGAGTATCAACTGGATTACGTGCTGGTCCCTGATAAAGGCATGGAATCCTATACTGCGCACGTGAAAAAGCGCACTCGGCATTTCTTCACTGTCGTGCTGAATGCGATTTTCGAGATGCAGAAACAGGGAGGCGCCGTAGGGCCAGGTATGTTCACTGATCATGCCGCCGCTCAGGAGGCAAGGGGCTTCCG
>JBIOXP010000655.1:0-12405 GCA_044869705.1 Binatia bacterium
CACCGCTACATCCAAGCCATCCACACGATCGGTGGCCTGCTCCTGGTGATTGTCGGCCTGCTTTTGATCTCCGACTATATGACTCTACTGAACGCCTATGCTTTGCGTTTTACGCCCCGTTGGCTCCTCGACCGGCTGTAGACGTCGTTGCGATAAGCTCAATTTGACCGCTCGTGACCTAAATGTTAATTTTTTGAGAATTTGCCGTACGTCCTGATCTCCACATCACGCCGGAGCAGTAATGGAAGAACATATTCGTCATATTCTCAAAGCGATCGGTGAAGATCCAGATCGCGAGGGACTATTGAAAACACCGCATCGGGTTGCTGAGGCGTTGGCTTTTTTGACCCGCGGCTATGAAATGGATCCGGCCAAAGTGATCAACGACGCGCTTTTCACGGAAGAGTACGAAGAGATGATCGTGCAAAAAGACATCGATTTCTTTTCTCTCTGTGAACACCACTTGCTGCCATTCTTCGGCAAGGCGCATGTGGCCTATATTCCGCATCACAAAATCGTCGGGATTTCCAAGCTCGCTCGTCTGGTCGATGTCTACGCGCGCCGCCTTCAGGTGCAGGAACGCATGACCAATCAGATCGCGACGATCATTATGGAAAAGCTCGACGCGCTCGGTGTGGCGGTCGTGATCGAGGCAGAGCATCTATGCATGCGCATGCGCGGTGTCGAGAAGCAAAATTCTTACGTCATTACCAGCAGCCTGCTCGGGGCATTTCGGACGCGCCAGGACACCCGCAACGAGTTCATGACTCTCATTCGGGCAAAAACCTGAACCATCGACGATGGAAGTAAGATTTCGCGACAGCCGCATCGATCGCATGAAGGCAGATCTCCTGGTGCTGCCGATACGCGAAAAACGACTCGACACGCCGGAAGTAGGCGCCTTAGACCGCCGGTTGAAAGGCCACCTTCGCGATCAAATCGATAGATGCAAGTTTACCGGCGCGGAGGGAAGCGCTCTACTCTATCCAAGCGGCGGCATGCTCCCGGCAAGCCAGATCCTGCTAATCGGGATCGGTAGCGCATTCGAGAATGCGGTGGACAGTTGGCGCTCGGCCGGCGCGCGCGCTCGCAAGGAATCGGCCGCTCACGGCGCGGAGGAAACTGCCGTTTTTTTTTCGCCGGAGAGAGACTCTGAGGGCGCCGCGGCCGCATTCGTGGAAGGTGCGCTTCTCGCCGGGTACCAATTCAACAAGTACCGCTCCAACTCCAAAACCTCCGCGCAACCAAAATTTCTGACCCTGTTCAGGCCGGGGTTGAAAACCGCAGCGCCATTGTTGAGATCCGTCGGCCAGGCACAAACCGTCAGCGCTGGAGTTTTCCTGGCGCGAGATTTGGTCAATGAGCCGCCCTCGGTCGCGACCGCGCGATTTTTGGGTGAACAGGCGGAAGAGCATTGTCGCGGGCGTGGTCTATCCACCGAAGTCTGGAACACCAAAAAAATCGCAGCGATGAAGCTCGCCGGTCTTTTGGCCGTCAATCGCGGCAGTCACGAAGAGCCACGGTTCATCAAAATTCGCTATCAGCCGGCGCGTCGGCCGAAAAAGAAAATTGCCCTCATCGGCAAAGGCATCACCTTCGACTCGGGCGGATTGTCATTGAAACCGTCCAAGTCGATGGAAACCATGAAGCTCGATATGGCGGGTGGCGCCGCGGTGATCGGAACGATGACTTGCTTACCGCAGCTCAACCTCGACATCGAGGTCACCGGGTACATCCCGACCACCGATAATTTGCCGGGACACAATGCGCAAAAGCCCGGTGATGTGATTCGTTATCGCAACGGCAAGACCATCGAAGTCCTGAACACCGACGCCGAAGGTCGGCTGATCCTCGCCGATGCCCTAGTGCTCGCCGCCGAACAGAAGCCCGACTCTATGATCAATCTGGCAACTCTGACGGGCGCCTGCGTCGTCGCCCTCGGCCCTCGGGTAGGCGGTCTGTTCAGCAATCACCAACCGCTCGCGGATGCGCTGCTTCGCTGCGCTAACGAGACGGGTGAGAAACTATGGCAGCTGCCGCTGGTCAAAGAGTACAAGGATATGATCAAGAGCAGCGTCGCCGACATAAAAAATATCGGCGGTGCACATGCCGGCGCGATCACGGCAGCCTTGATTCTGCAGGAATTCGTCGGCGATCGTCCCTGGGCGCACCTCGATATCGCGGGGCCGGCGTTTGCGGAAAGCGAAAACTCCCTCGGCCCGAAAGGCGGCACTGGATTCGGAGTTCGCACTCTGATTAAATTTCTCAGCAGTCTTTAAGGAGGAAGTTCGATGGGCAAAATTACCGAAGTGGGCGACAACAATTTCGAGACCGAAGTGCTCAATTCAACGGTGCCGGTGCTTGTGGATTTTTGGGCGCCCTGGTGCGGCCCGTGCAAATCGATTGCGCCAATTGTGGAAGAACTCGCCGGCGAGTACGAAGGCAAGCTCAAAGTGGCCAAGCTCAATGTCGATGACCATCCCGCCACGGCTTCGCGCTACGGCGTGCGGGGAATCCCCAATCTGATCATTCTGAAAGGCGGCGCGGTCAAAGACCAAATTGTCGGCGCAGTGCCGAAAGCGAAACTCGTCAGCGCGATCGAGAAGGCATTGCAGTAGGCGCGCTCAAACGATCATTCAAGCAGTAGCGGCCGCCGTGTCGGATCTTCTGAAAGCCGACGCGGCGGTTTTTTTTGGTCAGAAAACGTAGCGGCGCATGCTCACGTTCATGATCACGCCAAGGGCAAACATCATGGTGGCAAGCGCGGAACCTCCATAGCTTACCATCGGCAACGGTACTCCGACGACGGGCATGACACCGGCTACCATGGCGACGTTGATGACGACATGCCAGAATACGATCGCGATCATGCCGAAGATCAGCAATGCCCCAAAGCGGTCTTTGGCGCGTTGAACCTGACGCAGACAGTAAGCAATCATCGTGAAATAAAGCAGCAGCAAAATTGCGCAACCGACAAAACCCCACTCCTCGGAAAAAACCGCAAAGATGAAGTCGGTATGTTGGGCCGGTAGGAAGTCGAGCCGATTTTGGGTTCCGTGCAGATAGCCTTTGCCGAAAAGCCGTCCCGAGCCTATGGCGATCTGTGACTGAATGACATGGTAACCAGCGCCCAAGGGATCCCGATCAGGATCAAGAAAGGTCAGGATGCGGTTGCGTTGGTATTGCTTGAGAAAATGCCAAGCGACCGGCAGGAAAGCTAACCCAGCGCCGACCAGATAAGCAAAGGAGCGCAGCCGGAGCCCGCCCATCAAGATCATGCTGATAAAGACGATGCCGAGAATGATCGCGGTGCCCAGATCGGGCTGTACCAGGGTTAAAATGATCAGCGGCGCCACAAGGGCAAACGGCACCCAGAGATCGCGTAAAACATAGCCGCGCGACGGCTCGTCGGATTGAAAATACTTGGCCATGACCAGAACCACCGCGAGTTTCGCGGGCTCGGACGGTTGCAGCCGGAAAAAACCCAAATTGATCCAACGTTGTGATCCACCGCCGGAGTGCCCGATGACGAGTACCAGCGCCAACAACAAGAGCATCGAGCCGTAAAAGGGATACGCCAGGCGATCGATGTAATGATAATCGAAGCTGAGTGCCGTAAACATGGCGATCAAACCAAGTCCCAACCAGGTCACCTGTCGTGCCGGCAGCGGACCGGCATGGCCGGCCGCCATATCGTAGTTCGCGCTGTAAATCGTCATAACGCCGACCGCGACAAACAGAAGTGAAAAAACCAACAGCGGCCAATCAAAATGAGAGATTAAACGCCGATCAATTTGCACGGCTCACTCCGTCCGCTTTGACCTGCTGCCGATCGGTGTTTTGTTTTTGTATCTCGATAAATTTCTCGAATACTTTTTTGGCCATTGGCGCGGCCGCATCACCGCCGTGACCGCCATGCTCCACCAGCACCGCGATCGCGACTTGGGGGTTTTCCACTGGCGCGTAAGAAACGAACCAGGCATGGTCGCGGTTAAAATAGGCGAGCTGCTCGCTCTTAACGTATCCGCCCTTCATCTCGATCACTTGAGCGGTGCCGGTCTTTCCTGCGATCGAGACGACCTGTGAGCGCGCCGCGGCGCCGGTGCCATGCGGGCCACTGACCACGTCAGTAAGAGCCGCACGCACCCGCTTCAGTGTGTCCGGCTTGAGCTCGATCGTGCGAATGAGCTCGGGCCTATATTCACGCGTGCTCGCGCCATCGACCGCTTCCACCTTTTGTACGAGGTACGGCCGGTAAAGTTTACCGCCGTTGGCGACCGCCGCGACCATGTTGGCAAGCTGCAGCGGTGTCACCGTGACATACCCCTGACCGATGGCAACGGACACGGTTTCGCCTGGAAACCACGGCTGGCGGTATCTTTTTCGCTTCCATTCGGTACTGGGAATCGTGCCGCTTCTTTCGTCATCGAGGGCGATACCAGTTTTTTCTCCCAATCCGAATGCATTGGCCCATTTGGCAATGCGGTCGATCCCCAGCTTTGGCCCCAGCTGGTAAAAATAGGTATCGCACGATTCGACTATGGCTTTGTGCAAATTCACTGCTCCATGGCCGCCTTTTTTCCAGTCGCGGAAGCTGCGGTTGCCGAACGAATAAAAACCGGGATCTTGAATAAAACTCTCCGGTTGAATGACGCCTTCTTCGAGACCAGCGATCGACATGACAATCTTGAACGTCGACCCCGGCGGGTATTGACCTTGAATCGCGCGATTGCTGAGCGGTCGCAGTTGATCCTTGATCAGGCCGCTCCATTCATCGGCCTTGATGCCACGCGCAAACGTATTCGGGTCAAACGCCGGCGTGCTCGCCAGCGCGAGGATCGCCCCGCTGTTGACGTCCAGAGCCACGATCGTGCCCTCTTTGCCTTTGAGCGCCTCGAACGCGGTTTCCTGAAGCTGGCGGTCCAAGGTCAAATGAACCGTGTACCCTGGAACATCGGTCACCTCGTGCAATACCCGTACGCGCCGGCCGAGCGCATCGACTTCGACCTGCTGTCCGCCACTCTGACCGCGCAGTAACTCCTCCCAGCGGCGCTCGAGTCCGTACTGTCCGATCTCATCACCGAGCACGTAGCCTTGATCTTTGAGAAGCTTGAGCTGTCTTTGATTGATCTCGCCTAAATAGCCGAGCACGTGCGCTGCCATAGGTCCATCGGAGTAATTGCGCCGGGGTCGGGCGCGCAAGCTGACGCCCGGCAACTCGAGTTGATGCGTTTCCACCGCGACTACAGCTGGCCATTCGATATCTCGACCGAGCACCAGTTCATCGAATGCCGCGCGACTCTTGTTTTCCTCGAAGGTTTTCAGCAGCTCGGCAGGATCCCGGCGAAGATAGCCGGCAAGTACCTTTAGAGTAGCCTCCGGACGCTCGCTATCTTCCGGCACAAAAATCAAATCGAAGGACGGCCGGCTGTCGACGAGGAGTTGGCCTTCTCGATCGAAAATCATACCGCGCGTGCCGGGCACCCGCTTGATTCGGACCCGATTGTTTTCGGAGAGATAGGTAAAGCGCTCGCCCTCGACGATCTGGAGAAAAATCAGACGCGTCATCAGCCCAAAAAACGCCACCGCGATAAAGATAAAAAGAAATTGGCTGCGCCGGCGCAATTCAGGCGCGCCGTCTTGCTTACTGATATTGGCGAGGGGAGCCATTATTGCCGCTACTGCCCTGCGGCGCGGAATCGCGCAGCATAACTTTCGCCGGCCCTCAGCAATCCGAAAACCACCGGCGCAAGTACCGCGGCCGCCAAAGCTTCCTGAATTATATACCAAGTGGCGCCGATCCAGAATCCCTCGAGACTGACAAAAAATACCGAGATCAACACCAGCGCCATGCTTTTGATCACGGCGGCGAACAAAACCACGATCGAGCTCACCAGTGGATTTTGTGCCCAGATCGAACGCGAGCTGAAGTACACAAACAGAAAGACCAAAGACATGAGGAAGGCGTTGAGTCCCACCATCCGGCTTGGGCTCGATACGACATCGACCGAATAACCGATTAAAAACGAACCCAGTGCCGCGCCGACCGTAGGATGATACAGCCCCAAATAAACGCACAGAACCAACGTCAGGTCGGGGATGATCCCGCCGATGGGCAGGAGATGAAGCAGGGTCGTCTGGAGCAGAATCAGAAGAATTCCGACGAGAAAAAAAAGCAAACAGAGGCGCATAGCTTAACTAAACTAGATCATCTTGGCGCCAAACCTAGCTCTTGCCCGCGCCATCTCCGGCAACGACCAGAACATTTTCAATGCGCGAGGTTTGTACCGCCGGCAATACCTCGATGAATTGGAACAGGCCGATGTGCTGCTTACGCACTTTGATGACGGTTCCGACCATCATTCCTTTAGGAAAAACGCCATCGATTCCCGATGTCATCAGCCGGTCACCTTCTTGGACATCCTCGCTTCGCTTGACGTACTTCAATATGGTACCGCTATCGAGAGAACCCGACACGATGCCGCGGCTGCGCGTCCGCTGCACCAACACGTCTATGCCGCTGTTCGGATCGGTCAACAACAGAACTTTTGCGGCATTGGGTGTCACACCGACGACTTGACCGACGACACCGAGCGGCGTGACAACTGCCATGCCTTTCCGCACCCCATCGCTGCTGCCTTTATCGATCATGCAGCTTTGAAACCAACTATTCGCGCTATTCGCGATAATCGAAGCGGTGATCGCCCCAGCCGGCAAACGGGTGCGGAAATCGAGAAGTGCTTTGAGCTGACGGTTAGTGGCTTCGGCCTCTAATAGTCTCTGCCGTTCCACTTCGAGGTTTTGAATGCGTTTCCGTAATCGCTCATTTTCCGACTTGAATCCAGCCAGAGTATCGTAGTTGTCGCGAAAATTTTTGACCCAATTAACAGCGCTTTCGGACGCGACTTGCAGCGGTCGCATGATCCACATCAAAACCGCGCCGAGCGGCTCATTCTTTAGCTGGCCGCGCGCGGCGGCGGTCAGAATGTACAGCGATAGAAGTAGGCAAAGGCAAGAACTTAGCGGAACCTGATTTTTACGAACGAAAGCGAGCATGGAAGGCTCGATTGCCTCCGGTCATCCCAATTCATGCGGACCTCTGCTAATGAACCGCAACCTCTCGAAGCAGTGAGATCTCATCTAGGGCTTTGCCAGCTCCCATCACGACCGCTGTCAAGGGATCATCCGCCATCATTACGGGCAGCCCGGTTTCTTCACGCAATAGAATATCTAAATTTCGCAGCAAAGCGCCGCCGCCCGCAAGCACGATGCCACGATCGACAATGTCCGAGGCGAGCTCGGGTGGAGTGCGCTCGAGCGAAAGGCGTACGGCTTCGACAATCTGGTTGATCGGCTCGAGTAGCGAGTCGCGGATCTCTTCATCGGTGATGACCACAGTCTTCGGCACGCCCGCGACCAAATCACGGCCTTTGATCTCCATGGTTTGCACTTCATCGCTGGGATACGCCGAACCGATGGTGATCTTGATCAATTCGGCGGTACGTTCGCCAACAAGCAGATTGTACTTGCGTTTTATGAACTGCGCGATCGCCTCGTCCATCTTATCTCCGCCTACCCGTACCGAGCGCGAGAACACGATCCCGGAGAGTGAGATGACCGCAACTTCAGTGGTGCCGCCGCCGATGTCCACGATCATGTTGCCGGTCGGTTCCGTAATCGGCAACCCGGAACCGATAGCTGCGGCCATTGGTTCCTCGATCAAATAAACCTCTCGTGCGCCAGCCGACTCGGCCGATTCGCGAACCGCTCGTTTCTCCACTTCCGTGATACCAAATGGCACGCCGACGATGATGCGCGGTCGCACCAGCGTCCGCCGGTTATGCACTTTTTGGATAAAGTAGCGGAGCATCGCTTCGGTAATCTCGAAATCCGCAATGACCCCGTCCTTGAGTGGCCTTATCGCCACGATGCTTCCTGGCGTGCGGCCGAGCATCCGTTTGGCTTCGGCGCCAACCGCGAGCACTTTTTTGCCGCCCCGCTCATTTCGCTGTTGCACGGCGACGACCGACGGCTCGTTGCAGACAATGCCCTGATTCTTGACGTAGATTAGAGTGTTGGCTGTGCCGAGGTCGATCGCGAGATCGTTCGAAAAGACGCCAAACAGGGCATCGAACATTAATAAACTCCTTTTTGCCCGAGTAAAACGAGAGTTTGAGCACCGAGAAAATACCAGATTTGCTGTGGTCTGGCAAGATAATGAAAAAATTAAGGAAATTCGCTTTGACAAAAGCTCTGCGGTTGCATTAGCGGAGGCCATTTTCTATCATACGTGAACCTTTTCAGCGAATTTTTGGAAATTTTAAAGGCAAAGAATGCTCGATTTCCTACGCAAGCGAAAGAGAAACTGGGTCATCACTCTGTTTCTCGGCATTATTGTGGTCACTTTTGCGCTCTTCGTCGGCAGCGGCAAATTTCGCGATCAAGGCGCTGGGGACATCGCGGAAATCAATGGCGAAAGTATTAGCCAGCGCGAATTCGCTATCCAATATGAGCGTGCGGTAGAGCGCTACCGACAGATGTTCAAAGGCTCGCTGACGCCCGAAATGATCAAAGGCTTGAACATCAAAGGATCGCTTCTCGAGGAGCTGATCCAAAGAAAGCTGATGCTTCAGGAAGCGCGCAACCTCGGACTCACGGCGACGGATGACGATCTTGCCGAGCACCTGGCCTTGGCGCCGGAGTTTCAAGTTGGCGGTCGCTTCAGCAAAGATCGTTATTTACAGATTCTTCAGACAAACCGGCTTTTACCTGCTCAGTTTGAAGAGGAGCAGCGCGATCAGTTAACCATCCAACGCCTTTACAGCGTGCTTGTCGATTCGGTTCGTGTCACCGAGGCGGAAGTTCGCGATCGATACAAAATCGACCAGGAGAAGATCAATCTCAGCTATATCAAGCTGCCCATCAGTTCGTTCACTTCTCAGGTCAAACTAAGCGCAGAAGACATCAAGCAGTACTACGAGCGCAACAAAGAATCGCTCAAGCAGCCGCTCAAAATACGGGTGGAGTATTTAACCTACCCGTTCGAGCGTTTCGAGCCTTCCGCTCAAAGCAGCGACAAAGAGATCGAGGATTACTATCAGGCGAATCGTGAGGAAAAATTTCATCACCCGAAAGAAGTCAAAGTCGGTTACATCTCGGTAAAGTTGGAGGCCGGTGCCGACGCGAACCAGAAGAAAACTGCGCAAGATCGAGCCGAGAACATCGTTAAAGAAGCGCGCGCCGGCAAAGACTTTGCCGACTTGGCGAAGCGCTTCTCCGAGGACCCGACAGCGTCGAAGGGCGGAGACTTGGGCTGGATCGCGCCAGGACAGCTTCCGGCGCCCATTGAAAAAACGATTTTCGCTCTCGCCAAAGGAGCCGTGAGCGATCCGCTCGAAACGCCGGCAGGCTTTCAGATCTTCAAAGCGGAAGATCTGAAGCCAGAGAAAACGGAAACGCTCAAGGAAGCGATTCCGGAAATCACGAAAATTCTCAAGGCCGAAAAAGCCAAAAGCGAGGCAGCGAAAGTCGCTGATCGCGATCGTGAGAAAGCGCTCTCCGGTACTGAGCTGAGCAAGCTGGCGCAAGAATCGGGCGTCAAACTCGCGGTCAGCAACTGGCTTGCCGCAGGTGAAACTCTTCCCGACATCGGCGAAAATCAGGAATTCTACAAGAACGCCTTCGCGCTCGCGGCCGAGCAGGTGAGTCCCGTTATCGAAGGGAAGAACGGCTATTACCTGATCCGTCTGAAGGAGCGCAAAGAACCTGCGACGCCGCCCCTCGAAAGCGTGCGTGATCAGATCGAAAAAAGTCTCAGGGAATCCAAAGCGTATGAGCTTGCCACGCAAAAAGGCAACAGCTTGCTCGACCAATTGAAAAAGACAAAGGACATTTCAAAATTGACGCAAGCCGGCGATTTGAAAATTGAAGAAACCGGTTGGTTCCCGCGCGGTTCCCAACAACTGCCAAAGATCGGTGAACTCACCGAGCTGAAAGGCGGGACCATCAGCCTTTCGGCGCAAACGCCGATTCCTGAACGGCTTTTTACTCAGAAAGATGCCGTTTACGTGCTGGCATTCAAAGCGAGCCAGGCAGCCGACATGGACCAATTTGAAAAAGAGAAAGCCTCATTAATGAAACAGGCTCAGGCCGACGCGCGCCAGCGAGTCTTGGTTAAATTTCTCGAAAACTTGAAGGCCAAGGCCACGGTGAAGATCAACAACTCTTTTCTCGAAGAGAGCTAAGCTACGGAGCCTTTCGGTGCAAATTCTTTTAGTGCGGCACGGGGCCACCGATTGGAATCTTCAAGGGCGTTGTCAGGGTTCCAGCGACCGGCACCTGAGCGAAGTCGGTGTTCGTCAAGCCGAGCAGCTTGCTACTCGGCTGAGTGCTGAGGAAATTCACGTGATCTACTCGAGTCATCTTCGCCGCGCTCTGCAGACCGCCCAGTATATTAGCCAGCCGCACAATCTGCCGGTGCTCGTCGAAGAAGATGTGCGCGAGCTCGATCACGGCTATCTCGAAGGTTTGACGTTCAATCAGATCAAGGAAAACTACGCCGAGTTCTTGGTGCGGTGGCGCAGCGAGCCCGCCGAGATCCCCGTCCCGGGCGGCGAACGGCTGGCCGATGTCGTCGAGCGTGCATGGCATGGTCTGAAAAAAATCGTGCAGCGTCATCCGGAAGCGAAACGGGTTTTAGTCGTTAGCCATAATTTTCCGATTCTCGGGATCGTTTGCCGCATTACCGGCACGGATCTTAATCAGTATCGAAACTTTCACCTCGATCCTTGTGGTGTCACTCGTCTCGCCTGTGATCGCGATCGTTGGGAACTGACCGAAGTCAACAGCCGGGAGTATAACCCGACATCTCGCCCGTATTCGCAAAACGGCCGCTCATCTGTGAGCGAATGACACCTAGCTAGCGCCGTTTCTCCCCAACACGCCAACGAGATAAAATAACCCCGCCAGTAACAGGTAACCCGCGAAGAAGTCCGGCGCCGCCATCCAACCGAAACGGCTCGTCACTCCCCCGCTGGTGAGATCATAAGCATGAATGATTCCGAAGGCTGAGAGCACAGCGGCCGCTGCCGCCCAGGCGCCGGCTTGTGCAAATCTTCGTTCGATCAAGGCCACGCCGATTGCGGCAAGAATCATCGAGGTAAAAATAAAACCCCGCTCCAATGAAATCATACCGCGGATTGCTAAACTTGCCTGATCGAAGCTCGACAGTCCCACTGCGTAAAGAGTTTTCCCGCCTGCCCGAAGCCCTGTCTCGACCATCAATAAGCCCCATCCGGCCAAGGCCGGAACAATGCCGAGAGCGACCGCTGGTGCATGTTCTTTGGGCGTTTCTTGGAATGATTGAGCGACAATGACGATGCCGATGTAAAGGAGAATGCCGATCCCGGCTTCAAGTGGAATGACAGCCAACACGGCCTGAATCGTTCCCGTCAAGCAGAGAAGGCTGATAAAAATTCCGTTCAAAGCGGAATAGGCGGAGCGCGCGCCCAAGCGCTTCCAGCCTGGATGACCGATATAGATTGTGGTTGGAAAGACGCTGCCGAATAGCGCCGCGACTACCGAGCCGATGCCATTGGCCATCAGCGATGGAAACGTGCGGAACCGATCGCCGGCGGCCTCGGCGCTCTCGATGTTTTGCAGCGACCCGATAACATTGAAAACTCCCATCGGAAAGATAACCGAGAAGTAACTCAGGAACGTTGGATCCGCGATCGCCTGCCATAAGGAATCGCCGGAATATTTCGGCAGGGCAACAGCATAGGAGCCGGCAATGGCATTACCGTTCACGGCTCCGAGCACCCAACCGAGGACAGTGCCAATGGCGATGGCCAGCAGTCCGCCAGGGAGGCCCAGCGGAAGTCTTTGTTGGGAGAAATAGGCGACGAAAATGATTCCCATGGGCAAGACAGCAACCAACGGTCGAGCAAAAATCTTGAAGGTAAAATCCATGGAAATAAACGTAATCGCGATACCGGCCAAGGCCGACAACAAGGCAGCGCGGGGCGTGACACGCCGTACCGTCTCGGCGATGAAAGCGCCAGCGATTTCGATCACGCCGTTGAGAAAACACGCGACCAACCCGATCTTCCAGGCCCAAATTGGATCCTTCGTTTCGAGATAAATCGGCAGCATGATGAAAAACACGAACGCAAACAGACTCACGGTATTGATGCCGTAGGGGAGCGCAGTGACATCTTCACGGCCCGTCTCACGCGCTAACCGCCGCGCTTGCCAGGCGTAAAAAAAATTTCCCACCAGAATTGAAATCGCAGCGCCGGGAAGGATCCGGCCAAAAATGTATTCGTTCGGCAGGTGAATCAGCTCGCGACAAAGACTGACGATCAGAATGAGCTGGATAAGATTATCGATCATCAATCCAAAGAA
>JBIOXP010000656.1:0-2839 GCA_044869705.1 Binatia bacterium
CGGCTTCACGGCGGCGAGTATGAGCGGCGGTTTCGAGGCATGGCGGCAGGTGTATGAGCACGAGCCGGGAAAATAACTCGAGGTCGTCTAGCGTCCGGTGTTTATCGGGCAGACCGCAAACCGACCTTCGGAGGATAATACTATGGCTGTCGTATTAGGAAGCGGTGATTACCGGTACGAAGTGATCGAAAACTGGGGCACCTTGCCCGACGACTGGACTTTCCGTGAAGTAGCCGCGGTTGCGGTTGATGCTCAGGATCAGGTTTACTGTTTCACGCGCGGTAAACATCCGGTCATCGTTTTTGACCGCGAGGGCAACTTTCTCCGCGCGTGGGGCGACGGGGTTTTCAAGCGAGCGCATGGCGCGACCCTAGGTCCCGATCAGACGATTTTTTTGACCGACGACGGCGATCACACCGTGCGGCAATGCACTCTTGACGGGAAAATCCTGATGACGATCGGAGTTCCCGGACAATGCGCAACCTACCAATGCGGCGAACCTTTCAACCGCTGCACGCATGTGGCTTTTTCGCCCACAGGAGAGATTTACGTCTCCGACGGCTACGGCAATTCGCGCGTGCATAAATATTCGCCTGATGGAAAACTATTGCTGTCGTGGGGCGAATCGGGCTCTGATCCAGGACAGTTCAATATCGTTCACAACGTCGTCACCGACAGAGACGGTTGGGTGTATGTCGCTGACCGGGAGAACAATCGCGTGCAGGTGTTCGACGCTAACGGGAAATATGAAACGCAGTGGAACAATATGCACCGGCCGTGCGCGCTTTATATGGATACCACCCAAAACGATCCGATCTGCTATGTCGGAGAGCTCGGTCCCGGCTTAGGCGTCAACAAGGATGCGCCCAATTTGGGGAATCGGGTCGATATTTACGACAAAAGGGGAAAGCGCCTGGCGCGATTGGGAGACGTGCTGCCGGGCGAAAAACCGGGACAGTTCATCGCACCGCACGGTCTGGCGATTGATTCGCGAGGCGACATTTACGTCGGCGAAGTTTCCTGGACCATCATGGGCCAACACCTGCAGCCGCCGCGCGAGCTGCGCAGTCTGCAGAAGCTCAAGAAACTGAATTAGCCGCCGTGCGCGCAGACACGTTCGAAGTGCACAATGAAGGTTCAACGTTCTTTATGAAGGTACGCTTGCGGGCGGAACTTTTGAACCGCAACGTTGAACGACCACTTCCATATCGAATGCGGTAAGGAGCTTTGAATGGAAAGCAATGTTACCCAGCAGCGTGTGCCGATTTACGGCGATACCGGCAATTGGATTCATGTGAGCCAAAGCCCGCGCCATGTGCGGGTATTCTTTGGCGGCGAAACGATCGCCAACAGCAAACGCGCCAAGCTTGTGCGCGAGCCGGAAGTTTTACCGGCTTACTATTTTCCCAAAGAAGACGTCCGAACTGATCTCTTTACGGCGAGCGACAAGAAAAGCCGTTGCAATACGAAAGGTGAAGCTTCGTACTGGTCGGTGCAGGTGGGCAACAAACGCGCCGACAATGCGGCGTGGTGTTACCCGGCGCCGCTTCCCGAGGCGGGTGGCTTGAAAGATCACTACGCATTCGATTGGCCGAAAATGGACAAGTGGATGGAAGAAGATGAAGAGATTTTCAAGCACGCGCGTGATCCCTACAAGCGGGTCGATGTGATGCCGAGCAAGCGGCATGTCCGGGTCCTCATCGATGGGCAAGTCGTCGCGGAAACCCGCCGTCCGCATCTGCTTTTTGAAACCAATCACCCGGTGCGGTATTACATCCCGCAGCAAGATGTTCGTATGGATTTATTGCTGGCGAGTGGAACGACGTCACGCTGCCCGTATAAAGGCGCCGCGTCCTATTGGTCGGTGAAGCTCGGGGAGGAGACATTCGACGATCTCGTCTGGGGCTATATGGATCCAATCCCGGAGTGTCCGAAAATCAGAGGCTTGCTGTGCTTTTTCCACGAGCGGGGCTGTGACATTTACGTCGACGGAGAATTGGTTCCTCAGCCGCAAACGAAATGGGCGCGGGCGCTGCGAAGCTGAGTGACTTGTCCTTCAGCATGCGCGCCCTCTATTGGGATGGCCGTGAGCTATGCCTCCTGCCGTCTTTCGCTACGCCGACAGATAAATCAACAGGTCTGATCAAAGTTCATCTCGCCGGTATCTGCGCCACCGATCTGCAAATTTTTGCCGGCTACATGGGTTTCACGGGCATACCGGGCCACGAGTTTGTCGGTTCGGTGGAACAAGGACCGGACGAGTTGATTGGCAAACGGGTCGTCGGCGAGATTAATTTCGGGTGCGGCGAATGTGCTGCCTGCTGCGGAGGCCTCGATCGTCATTGTCCAAATCGAAAAGTGATGGGAATCCTCAACGCGAATGGCGCCTTCGCTGATTACGTCGCTGTGCCTTGCGAAAATCTTCACTTGGTTCCTGAGAACATAAGCGATGAAGAAGCGGTTTTCGTCGAACCTTTGGCGGCGGCATTCGAGATATTGACGCAAACTCATCCGAAGCCTGATGACAACGTGCTGGTGCTCGGAGATGGCAAGCTCGGTAATCTGTGCGCGCAAGTGCTGCAGCTTACGGGGGCGAAGGTCACCGCGATCGGAAAGCATTCGGACAAACTGTCATTACTCAATAACGTCGGCATCAGAACGCAGCTTTTGGAAAACTGGCAGCCGTCTCTCTTCGATATCGTTGTCGAAGCGACGGGGTCGTCATCTGGTTTTGGACTAGCGCTCAACGCTGTACGGCCACGCGGAACTTTGGTGCTCAAGAGCACCATTGCCGGGATGCAGCAAGTCTCGCTTGCGCCGCTGGTGATCAACGAAATCA
>JBIOXP010000657.1:0-6543 GCA_044869705.1 Binatia bacterium
GTTTGGTTTGCGTTGCTGTCAGATCGCGATACTTAGCCGCGCTATCGAGCATCAAAGCCAGCGCTGGAATCAGCGCTGTGAGGAGCAGAAGGATCAATCGGGACCTTAAACTCGAGAGAGACTTCGACATAAGTTCGCATGCGGAACGTCGGCTGGTGACGCGGCATGCCGCGACCGCTTTCGAGCAATCGATATGCCCCAAGTAAAATTGCGAGTTAACGGACAAGCATCGAGCTTGCGGGTGCTTTTACCACGGAAATCATGACAAAAGACGCCCAATTCTAACCACGGGTGCGATTTTTTAACCCAGACCGGAAAACGAAACCGATTTGGCGGGCGCTTCTCTGCTACGACGGGAGCTTGACGGAAATTGCGTCAAGACGATAGAGTTGACGGCAACTGGCGGTCAAAATAGACGATTCCAGTCCGCTCGCGCCGAAAAACCAAGCTGATCGAGCAGCAATTGAGCATTACGTATTTGGGGGGGAACAGATGAACAAAGTGATTGAGGAGAATCTTCTCGCGGTTTTGCGTCGGGAGGGTTTGGAAGCGAAGGCGGGCGACCTCGAAGAGTTTGCGAAAATCATCGAGCTCTACGTGGACAACTTGAAGCAGCTGCATTCGGTCAATCTCGGTTCAGAAGAATTGGGGCCGGTGTTTCGGCCCGAGTGGACGGGGAAATAAAGAGTTGAAAAAGCTTTCTCCCTTCGGTCGAAAGACAGGGAAGAGCAACCGAGCCGCATGCTATCAGCTCGAAGGAAATCAGAGATCCTTATTGATGATAAAGCAAGAGGAGTCATGCCATGGGAGTCGCAGAGAAGCCGCTCTACTACCTGACGATTCATGAAGCGCAGCAGCTCATTAAAGACCGCAAGCTCTCGCCGGTCGAATTGACCCGCGCGGTGCTCGATCGCATCGGCGCCGTCGATGGAAAGCTGCACGCGTACATCAATCTGATGGCTGAGCGCGCCATGATGGATGCACGTCAGGCGGAGGGAGAAATTCAGCAGGGAAAATGGCGCGGACCGATGCACGGCATCCCCGTCGCCGTAAAAGATCAGTTGGACGTGGAAGGCGCACCGGCGCGCATCCGCCAGTTCACGAAAGGTGTAGGCGACGCGACGGCCGTGCGGAAATTGCGCGAAGCCGGCGCGATCATCATGGGCAAGCTGCATATGAGTAGTCTTCCCGATCAGGACCTGCCGCTGCCGCGCAATCCCTGGAATACCGAACACATCACGGGCGGATCGAGCACGGGTTCGGGCGCCGCGCTGGCCGGCGGTTTGTGTCTCGGTTCACTGGGCGAGGACACCGCGGGCTCGATTCGCAACCCTTCGGCATTCTGCGGTCTGGCCGGATTGAAGGCGACCTATGGGCGGGTCAGCCGATTCGGCCTGGCGCCGCTCAGCTGGTCGCTGGATCATTGCGGACCTATGGCGCGTGCCGTGGAAGATCTCGCGCACATGCTGAACGTAATCGCCGGACATGATCCTAGAGATCCGACGTCGAGCAGCATGGCAGTGGTCGATTATACAGGCGTGCTCCGGGAGGATGTAAAAGGCATGTCGATCGGGGTGCCGCGCGCCTACATCGACGAATGCGCGCCGCGCACGGATCCGATCGTACTGAAACGCGTCGAAGAAGCGATTGCGCAGCTTAAGAGTTTGGGAGCGCGCATCGACGAAGTCAATGTGCCGACGCTTCATTTGGCCACCATCGCCAACGCCGTCATCTATTACAACGAATTCTGGGCGGCGCACAAAAGCGATGCTACGACGGTGCTGAAAACGGGCGCGCCGCAGCGGCGCGCACGCATTTATCTGGGATTGCTTTCGGGCTCGGCCGATTACATTCAGGCGCAGCGAATTCGTAGCCGCTGTCGCGCCGAGCTAGCAGAGGTATTCAGCAAAGTAGATTGTTTGGCGCTGCCCAATCAAGCGGGTCCAGCGCCGCGCGTGGAGGACGTCGGACCGATCGACACGCTTTTCAAGCACGTGGTGCCGGAATATCACGGCCCGTTCAATCTGACCGGCTTGCCGACATTGTCGGTGCCGTGCGGGTTTTCTGAGAATCAATTGCCGATTGCGCTCCAGCTCGTCGGGAAACCGTTCGATGAACCAAGCGTTTTGCGCGCCGGTTATACCTATCAACAACACATGAAGTGGTACGAAAGAAGGCCTCCGATTTAGAAGTGAGGCGTGAGAACTGAGGGATCAGGTGCGGAAGGCCGCGACCTGTCGGGAACGCAAACATTTAAGGCGCGGGAACAAATTAACAATACACAGCAGGCAAGACCAGGAGCGACGGTGAACGTTCGTCGTTCTAGGGAAAGGAAAAAATGGAGATTCAACGCATCAATCCACGTGAATGGAATTGCAGCGCCGCGGTGTTCGGAGATCTGGTCTTTCTTTCAGGCACGGTGGCGGACGATAAGTCTCTGGACATGAAGGGACAGACTGCTGAGGTGCTAAAAAAAATTGATGCCGTTCTTGCCAAAGCGGGCACCAACAAATCGCGCATTCTGAGTGCGACCGTCTATATGGCCGATGCGGCGCTCAAAGACGAGATGAATGCGGCATGGATGGCATGGGTGGATCGTTCCAATTTGCCGACCCGCACGGCAGTGGGTGCTGTGCTCACCCCGGGAACCCTCGTCGAAATTACGATCTGTGCGGCGAAGTAGCTGCTGAGCCTAGCCCTCGCTGAGTCCCCACGTACTCGCTATGCCGAGTTTGGCCTTTTTCGGCTCCAGGTGGCGCTTGCTATTCTTTTTTAATTGAAATATGAATTCATCCCCAAAATCGCCCGCTTGGGCCGGTAATCAAAAGTGTAAAGGAAGCTTACGCTCCAAAACGCCGAGTCGAGGACTACAAACTTATGCCCGAACAACTTCTGACGCTGGAGCAAGTAGCGGAATACCTGAACGTCGACAAATTCACAGTCTACCGGTTATTAGCGGACAAGGAGCTGCCGGCATTCAAAGTCGGCAACCAATGGCGCTTCAAAAGAAAAATGATCGAGAACTGGCTGCTAAAAAACTCCAATCTGAAAAGAAAAGATACGCAGTAATGTCCCATTTCTGGTTCTTCTCATCCTTTGGTTTGTAAAATCCCGCTCGTTGATGTCTCCGAAGATGGTTGAAAGTCGCCTTCAGGCCAAGTGAAGATTTGTGACCGTCGATGTTGCGATCGTGGCCGCGGCCGATCCGGTGGCGTTGCGAGCACATGCACGCACGCGCGGGTGGCACAGGCTTAGACTGCTGAGTTGCGGCGCCAACACGTTCAAATACGATCTCGGCAGCGAAGACCGCGAGGGCTATCAGGATTCCACCATTTCAGTTTTCACTTGCGATACTGACGGAATCCTTCGCCACTTCTACTCAGTTCATCCGTCTCTCGCGAGCGACATCAAAGAGCGCGGCATCGATCTGCTGTCTCCCGTTTGGCATATCTTGGATCTCACTCCCCAGGGGCGCGGTGAGTGGTACGCGGACCTTGGTTACGGCAACAACGTGAGTGCACCGCGCCGTTAAATGTCGATAAACCACTCTCCGTAGAATCGTCAGGCTCTCAAAATTCGCTCGTCAAGGGCTGATGCACGAGCGTCGGGTACTCGGGTCGAATCTTTACCTTTGTGGTTGGTCGACGAGGCGCCCGCGGTTTCGCTTGTGAGAGGCGATAGAGCTTTCGATTTCCGCGCTCGTCAGCGGTTCCGTGAACATCTCGTTGCGCATGTAGACTCGTTGGAGGCTTATTTCACGTACCGCATGCTTCATTCGCTCCAGATCCTGCTTTGTCCCTACAGCTCGCGCCGCGTCCTGTGCCGCTTTCTTGTAATGGTTTTTCTCGTCCTGATAGACGACTTCCATCGCCCGGGCGATCATTGTTTCGAGGCGGCCGCCTTTTAGCTTTCTTCCTTCGCGAAACATCCGGGCGCCGCCGCCTTCGGTGACAAGCACCGCGGCTTTGTCGACCGCCGAGCCGGAGCTCGCATAACCTCGGCGTAGGTCGCCGAGCTTTTTCTCCTGCGGCAGTTGAAAGGTATCCTCGGCGGAAACCGGATGACCGAGAAGATACTCAAGAACGTCCGCCATGAGCACGTAGTGATTGAACTCCTGCGTGAGCTGTTCGAGGAGCGAATGATATTGGCGCCGGCTAATGGATTTATCGATCTCGGGAAAACTCGCGGCCAGATGGTTCAGCTCCTTCTGGAGCCCGGCGAAATAACCGTCCACCGGATGAAGCTCCTTCCATAATTGCGCCTTGAGCCAAAAAATATGATCGTCGCGGGTCGGCTTGCTCGTGAAAAATCGCCGCACGATTTTTGCCTCGGTTTCCCAGAATGGCAACGCGGCGCGGATGAGATCTTGATCGATGTCTTTCATCTGTGTTTGTTCGTTTCCGTCTTGTCCGTCAAACAAGGAAAGAAAAGTCTGGGTTCGCGCGTGCGCGGAATGACGCAAACGGGCGGCGACTGTGCTCGGCAATTTCTGAAAGCATACTAGCCGGTTGGTTTGAACCGTTCCGTCGGAATCACCGCCATACATTCTATTTCGACCATCAGCGCGGGATCGGCGAGCCGCTTGACCCCGATCAACGCGCTGGTCGGCAAGTCGGTTTTGAAATACTTGTAACGCTCGTCGTTGACGCGATGGTATTCATCTACGTCTGTGGTGAAAGTCGTCGTTTTGACGACATCGGAGTAGTCGCCGCCAACCGAGCGCAGCGCGCGACCTATGTTCTCGCACACCTGGCGCAACTGCGCGCGCATGTCACCGGGATGGACCGGTGCGGCATCTTTCTCGCTCCGCGATGTCATACCGGCGACGAACACGAGCGTCCCGCCGGTGACCGCGACGACCTGCGAATGCGACTTCCGAACGGGCAAGTCCGGCGGCTGAACGATCTTCTTTGGATTTGCCATGTCCAACTCCTTCAACCCGCTTCAGTGGGCAGAAATATCAGTTGAACTCTGCTGCGAGGTCGGCACTTGCAGTGCCATAAAAAGCTCGAGGTGTAAAATAGTCTTCACCATTCACGCTCATGCAAATTGTGATTCAGCGGGGATAGCGAGGCTTTTGCGCAAACCCGGTTGGCCCGCCAAGAATTACCGGGACTATTTTTGGCCGATTTGCTTCAGCAGCCTCTCCCAGTAATCGACCTCCTTTTCGTACTTCTCCGTGGTGAGTCCGTGCTCCGGCCGCCAGCGTTTGAACGGCTGCTCTTTCGTTGCGCTGCCGTAGTGAAACTTTTCCAGGACCTTTTGGCCGTCCGGACTCAAGAGAAAATCGGTCATGAGAACCGCACCATGGGGATTGGGAGGTCTGAGCGCGACCGCCGCGCTGCCGACGTTGTTGGGCACGAGATCCATCGGCAGCCATTCGACCGATGCTCCTTTCGACGCGGCGAGCCATGTATGGCTCTGAAAAACCGCCGGGGAGGCAGCGACTTCGCCGGCGGCAATCACGTTGACGAGCGCCGGCGCATCGAGACTGTAAAGCTTGATTTGCTGGTCTTTCAGTTTCTTTACGAATTCTTCCCCTCTGGCCTTGATCATCGCGCCGATGGCTCTGCTCCCCGAAGCTCCTCCCAACGGCATGCCCATTTTGCCTTTGAGATCCGGGTGGAGAAGACCATCGAAATTCTTCGGCACGGCCACGGCCGGTAGGAGTGTTTTGTTATAGGCAAAGCCAATGTAGGACTCGCGGGCGAGGGCCCAATAGTAGAGCCCTTTTCCCGCCGCCTCCTTGGCATCGTCGGGATAGGCTTTGAGCATCGGCGAATTATAAGGCTGGAGCAGCCGAGAATCGCGCATGAACATGAGATTGCCCTCGGTAGTTTCGATGCTATCGACAAGGTTGCGCCCGGCTTTGTACTCTTCCGTCATTCGGACAAACAACTCCGAGCCGCCGGCGCGGTAGACATCGACTCGGACCCCGGGGTATTTCGCCTCGAAGGCCGCGACGAGCGCTTTGTAAGAGCCGCCGGCGAGCGAGGTGTACCACATCAACTTTCCTTCGGCCTTGGCGCCGGCATAAAGTATCTGTTCGCGGTCCGCTCCCATATAACTCACCAGCTCGTTCAGGCTTGTCGGCTTGCGAGTCTGTCCCAAGGCCGGACACAGGGAAACAAAAAGGGCGAAAAGAATAAGTGCTACCACTCTCATTTCAAAGCCCTCCCGGATTTGTCGTTTTTGCGGTGGCTGCCCTATATCGCCGTCGGCGCTTTCAGTCAACGCGATCGAGCAAAGAAAAGACGACATGCTTGGTTTGTGTCGCGATTCGTTCCGCCCCGGCTAGTTCCGCCGGACCGCGGTTTCCGCTAAGCTTCATCGGGATTAGCGAAAATACGCCGGGCATTGTCTTGGCATCCTGGCTTTTGTCGCGGCGCTCGAGTCGCTTCGTCCGTGGAATTTTTACCAGGAATCGGGTGGCTTTCCGCATGCGCCGTATCGGACCCAAGCATGGTTCGATCTTTACCGATCAACTTTAGGGGCGCGCGCCGGTCCTCGTCTACTTCGCAGCGCAATCGGCGAAATCACCTC
>JBIOXP010000658.1:0-17846 GCA_044869705.1 Binatia bacterium
TCGCGCCCAAAGTGCCGTCCGGGATCTTGAGCCTGGGCCTGATGCTCATTCCTTTGATCATTTACGCCCTCGCGCTTGCGCTCGGGATGGATCAGTTTCGCGCGGTTCGGCTGATAGGTATTCTCGCCGGGCTTGCGGGTGTTCTTTTCGTTGTGCTGCCCCAAGCAAGTCTGCCCTCGCGAGAGATGGTCGGTTGGGTTCTGCTTGGCTTGCTCGCGCCGCTCTGTTACGCGCTCGGCGCGATCCTGATGGCAAAGATGCAAGTGACGGCACCGAAGTCAATCCTTTTGGCCGCCGGATTGTTGGCGGCGGCGGGCGTGGTGATGCTGGTGGTAATGGTGCTCACAGGAAGCTGGTGGTTTTTCGAGGGAGCGTTTGCGACCGGCCATTGGGCGACACTCGGAGCGATGGCAAATCAAGCGGCTATTTTTGTCTTAATGTTTGAAATCATTCGCCGTGCCGGGCCGGTATTTTTTTCCACTTCGAATTACATCGCGACTTTTCTCGGGGTAGCCTGGGGCATGATTTTTTTCGGGGATACCTATACGCTGTGGATCTGGGCCGCCATGGGATTGATGTTTATCGGTCTGTTTTGTGTGAACATTTTGCCTGCCTCCAGCCGAGAGATTATCGCTTCGAGCCCTTGACTGCAGATACGCCGAGTCAGCCTTCATCACTCCTTACGTAGATCCCGATCGACGAGCGGACCCGCAATCTTGTTCCACCCGGTTCTATTGTATCGCTGACATGGAGTTCTCGACCATTAACATCGAACTGGATGAGCGGTCGATTTGCATCTCTTTTCAGAAAACCCCTTGAAGGAAGGCCCGGTGTTGTTATTAGAATGGTCCAGGTCTGTAAAGGATCTTTACGCCGCATCTTGACGTTCAAAAGGGAGCATTCGACTGAAAGAAGAGCGAATTGGGTCTTTAGCACCACTGCCGCAAACTTTGAAAAGAATAGCTGCAACGATGATCGAACTGTGCTTCAAATCTTCGGTTGCGCAGCCGTGGATGTGAAATCGGCCGTCGATACCGATTTTTTAGCCGACATTCGCTCGGCGCCCGATGCAGAATCGGCTATCGCGATGGCAGAAAGCTTCCCACCGGATATTGTTTTTCTAGATATTAGACTGCCGGATATGACCGGGTTCGAGTTGTTGCGCCGATTGAAAGAAAGCGATGCTGGAAGTGGCGCCAAATTTGTCGGCTTGAGCGGCTTTCGGGCCGTCGACACTCCGGAGTCGGTGGAATTCGACCATTTTTTGGAGAAGCCAGTGCGAAGGGAAAAGCTCGATCTTGGCGGCGCTTCTGAATGATCAGCAACCTTCAAGAAATTTCATCGAGCCGTTCGACTAAAAAACAGTGAAGCTATCGACGGAGAAAAGCACGGAGTTCAGGGGTTATTCTCGGTTACGCGCCATTTTTTCGACGTCGGCGATCGTGAGCTTATCCATCCGAAACGCGCGATGCGGGTTCCATTCGAGGACTTCCATCGTGCGGATACCGCGCCGGTGATGCGAATCCTCAGCGGCGATCTTTTTTGCCTCGTCCAGACTTGAGGCCAGCATAATATAGATTCCATAGGCGCCGTCGGTTGTGGGCCCGGAGAACAAGAGCCGTCCGGCCTTGTGCTGTTGCTCGAGCCAAAGGCGATGTTCGTCGTAATGGGACTGTTTGTCCTTTTCCGTTTCCGGCTTCGATCGCGAAAGTACGATGTACCACATGATGATTTGTCCTTTCTATGAAGAATAAAAGTCGATGCTAAGCAAAGTTAAGGTAATCAGACTGTGATCTCTGTTTTAAAATGACTCCAAATCTCGTGATAGAGCTCGGTGAAGCCTTTTTCGTCGTGAATCTCGAAAACGTTGCGCGGCCGCGCAAGCGGCACGTCGAAGATCTGCTTTACTGTGCCGGGCCGGCCGGTGAATAAAACCACCTTGTCCGAAAGCGCGATGGCTTCGGTGAGATCGTGGGTGACAAATAGAATGGTTTTCTTGTTCGCATCCCAAACGCGCAGAAGCTCGTCCTGCAGAACCAAACGGGTTTGCGCGTCGAGCGGGCCGAAGGGCTCGTCCATCAAAATAATCTCGGGATCGTAGATAAGCGTGCGGATGATCGAGCCGCGCTTCTGCATGCCGCCGGAAAGCTCGAAGGGATAATGACTCTCAAAGCCGGTGAGCTGCATCGTGTCGATGAGCTTTTGCGCCGCCTGGGCGCGCTCGCTCTTGGGCACGCCGCGGATCTTCAGCGCGAGCTCGACGTTTTGAGTCAAGGTCAGCCACGGAAAGAGATTGCTGTCCTGGGTGACAAAGCCGACGTCCGAGTTGATCGAGTCGATCTCGCGACCTTTGTAATTGAGCCGGCCCTCGTAAGGGAGAGAAATGCCCGCGATAATTTTCAGGAGCGTGCTCTTGCCGCAGCCGCTCGGCCCGATGATGGTGGTAAACGAGCCTTTTTCCACCGGCAGGGTAATATTCTTTAATGCGAGAACGGCTTTGCCCTTGGAACGATAGGTCTTGCTGACATTGGCGAGATCGATGATCGGTTCCATCGGATCACTTATGCGCCGACGTTTTTGGCTTCGACTTCCGGGCGCCATTTCAGCAGCCGTTTCTCTAGAAACGAGAGCAAGCCGTCGAGAACGACCACAAGCAGCGCCAGGATCGTGACGCCGACGAAAATGCCGTTAGTGTCGTAGGTCCCCTGGTTATAGTTGATAAAGAATCCCAGCCCTTTCGTGGAAGCGATGAATTCGCCGACCACTGCGCCGATGACCGAGAACGGAATGCCCGCGCGCAAGCCGACCATGATAAACGGCAACGTGGCCGGCAAAAAGACTTCGCGCACCACTTGCCAACCAGACGCGCCCATTATCGTACGATCGCCACGTAATCTTCGTTGACCGAGCGGAGGCCGGCGAAGGTGTTGATGAACACGACGAAGAAAACCATGGTGATGATGATCGCGATCTTCGACATCAAGCCGATGCCGAACCAGATGACGAACACCGGCGCCAGGGCGACCTTCGGGATGCCGTTAAAGAGCGAGATGTAAGGATTCAACATATCGCCAAGCCATTTTATGCGCCCGCAGAGAAAGCCCAAGGCAACGCCGCTTGCAGCTCCGACCACGTAACCCGCCGCCATTTCTTTGATCGTGGCATCGAAGTGCTGCCAGATAACGCCCGTGTTTACGACATCGACGATGCCGCGGCCAATCTCGATCGGCTGGCTCACCAACCGGGCGACACCCGGCCATTGCCAGGCGGCAAGTTCCCAAAGCACCAGTGTGCATATGCCAGGCAGAAGCACGAGAAGGCCGCGAAAATTGGGGAGCGCGGAGCTTCTTTGTAGTGGTTCACTCGGGTTTTTGTCTGCCAATTCCGTGGATGCCGAGGTTGTCGCGGTGCGATCTTCCATAAACTGTTTCTACTCTCGTCCTCGATACTTCTGGATTCCGGGGCGCGCTAGGCCGGACTATTGCTGTGCAGTGCAAAAAAGCGAAAAAGCTTCCTCGTCGCTTCGCTCATTCGGAACGACAAGCTTGTCATTTCGATCCCGTTCGATGGCTCAGGGTAAACTCCGGGAGAAATCTTTCGTAAAGAGCCGGGTAGGCCTGTTCGGTCCATAAATAGCTCAAGCTATGGCAGATACTGATTGGTCCAGAACTCTCCCTCGGCGGTATTGAGCTCGGACTTGAGTAAACCGACGGCGACAAAAACCTTGTTCATGTTATCCCATCCCGATTTGGTCATTCTCAAGTTACGCCGAAATGTCGATCTGCTGTGGCTCATGACGGTCTTCAGAACCGATGGATCGATTTTAGGAAACTGCTTGACCAGTAGATCGTCCGCCTCGACGGGATTATCGATGATCAGATTATTCCCTCGCGCAATCGCGCGCAGCAGAGCGCGCGTCGCATTCGGATTGGCCTTGATGTAGCTATCGAGAGCGTGCACGGATTCATGGGGATAGTCTTTGAAAATTTCAATCTCGTTACCGAGCCGGATAAACGTGTAACCCCAACCTTCCAATTCCGGCTGCTCGGTATCGGGAATACCGCCGACGATCATATCGACCTGGCCGTTCTTGAGGGCGTTTACGCGCGCCGCGCCGGCGCCCACCGCAGCGAAGCGCACGTCGCTGTCGGGCTTTAAGTTATTTTGCCTGAGCAAATACCGTACGACTTGCGCCGGCGCGCCGCCCACGGTCACTGCGCCAATGGTCGTGCCTTTGAGCGCCTGGATCTTTTGCGCGACGGTCATCTTGGCAATCTGGCTTTTCGCCAGGCCGCGGCTTTCGAGCCACTTGTTATTGGTCGCGAGGTGCCATTCGAGCGAAGCGGGAAAAATGCCCACCGAAAACATGCGATCGCCGCGAGCGCGGGCGACGAGCACGTCGGAAGCGGCGGTCGAAACGAACTGAACGTCCCCGTTCATGACCGCCGCCATCGTGACCGCGCCGCCGGTGGTCAAGATATGTTCGAAATCGATGCCTTCTTCTTTGAAGTAGCCTTTGCGTTGGGCAATCCAGATAGGCGCGAAATCGAGGCCCGCGGTGGACGTTGCCAAGCGGATTTTGATTGGCGCCTTTGCTTGTGCCAGGAGCGGCGTCGGCGCGCTCGCTACAGGCAATAAAAACGCGGGTAGAAAAAAGGCGAGATGTTTAAGTGTTCGTTTCACTAGAACTCCTCTAGAAAGTCGCTCCGGGCTAATTTGATGAAAGAGAATAGCTGATCGCTAACTTGTCCGCGCCGTAGTATTCGCGCAAAAATTCATCCTGGTCCGCATAGCGGCGTTTGGGTAGCAGGCGGCCCTGAAACGAGACGATCAATGGATCGACGTCGAACGGGTAGGGTGCGACCGTCGCCCGGCTTTCATCTTTGATGGTAAAGGTCAGAATCGTGTCCTGCGCGCCGGATTGGGTCGGCACGGGTACGTTGCTCATGGTGTTGCTGGGGCCATTTTTGCGCTCTGTGCTGTTGAACGGATAGCGATTGCAAACGAACTGCGCCATCTGGTCGTAGACTTCCATGAGCTTGAAGTTCGTCCAGAGTTGTTCGTCGGAGACGAAGTCGCGGTATGCGGGCGAATTTTTCAGTTCGGCCATGAGCTCCGCGCGGTAGCTTTCCTGCTCGGCGAGAAATTCCTTGACCTCGGGATAGACGGTGTAGTCCGGCATATAGGACAGCAATCCGCGGCCCTGCGTGAGAAGGCCGTCCGAATGCAGCGAGACGATGTAGCCGGCATAGGAATCTTGCTCGGCGAGTAGTTGGATGCCATGGCGATAAAAATCCAACCAGACCTTGCCGCCGAGATGTTTGATGCTGCCGATATAGTCCGGTGGCAGTCCTTCGGCATTCAGCTGCGGTTTGATCTCCCAGTCCCACCAGCCGGTGTCGTGCTCCTGCGCGGCGAGAACCATCGCGGCGTAAGGAGAGGGACGGGCGAAATGATCGTTGCCCCAATGGGCCGCAAGCCAACCGGCGACTCTGGAGTGATCCACCTGCAGGATTAGCAGCAACTTTTTCTCATCGTAGGGGCAAACCATCATAAACATTTTCCTCCGATCGAGCTCGCATCACACGAGCAAATTTGTAACCGTGCCGCTGAAAATATCGTCAAGCTCAGTGTCCGACCACGCTCGAGCTTTGAGCGCAGCGACGGTGTCTTTCTCAGCGTTGGCCACATGGGGCACGTCGGTGCCGAAAACCAGCGTGCCCGGGCCCCAAGTGGCACGCGCGCATTCGAGAGCCGGACCATGAACGCATGCAGTATCGAAGTAGCAACGGCGCAGATAGTAACTGGGTGGATGGGGGCAACCCGAAAACCGTCGATAGCCGCGGTCGATCCGATCGAGAATCATCGGCAGGCTGCCGCCAAGGTGCGACCACACGATCTTCACATGGGGAGATTCTTCGAGAACTCCTGCGAGCGCGAGCTTGGTTGCCGCCATCGCGGTCTCACCGGGGTAACCGACGGCCAGAAAAGTCCCCGGATCGTTCCATGGCGCGTCGCACGGCGAGGTCGGATGCACCAGGACCATCAGCTTACGCCGGCTCATCTCGCGCCAGAAGCCGCGAAGCTCTGGAGCGTCCAATGGTAAGTCGCCGACATTGGTGGCGATGCCGACCCCGACGGCACCCATGGCAAGCGTGCGGTCCAACTCCTGAACCATCGCGTTCTGGTCTGTACAGGGCAGCACGGCGACAAAGCGAAAGCGTGTCGGATGTTGTCGGCAAATCTCGGCCAGGCCATCATTGATAAAGCGCGACGCCGCCGCATCGTCGGCACCGGCCCAGCCGACATTCAACGCGCCGACCGACAGAATAGCCATCTCGATCCCGGCTTCGTCCATGGACGCCAACCGCTTCGGCAAATTATCCTGTTCCGGAGGCAGCGACATGACGTGACTGCCCCGATAGACGAGCGCTTGGCCGCGTGGTCCATCGACGAGTTTGAAATCCGTCCGGCGTTTAATGACTTCGCTAAAACAACCTTGCGGATAAATGTGTGAGTGAACGTCGATTATTTCTTGGCGCGCCATCGTAAATTCATCTCGCGGCTCGGGACTCTTTTACGAGCTCAAGAACATAGTCCGGCTTGAGCGGCAACTTTTTCACTTCGACGCCCAGCGCATTCGACACGGCGTTGGCCAAGGCCGCGCCCGCCGCGGTGATGCCGCCTTCGCCCGCGCCTTTGACGCCGAGGGGATTGTGCGGGCTGGGAAAATCTTCCGTAGAGATAAACTGCGCCTTGGGCATCTCCATCGCGGTCGGCAATAAATAGTCCATGAAGCTGGTCGACAGCGGCTGGCCGTCTTCGTCATAAACGAACTCTTCCAGAAGAGCGCCGCCGATGCCTTGTGCCAGACCGCCGGCCATCTGGCCTTCGATAATCATGGGATTGATTTTTCGACCGACGTCTTCGGTCACGAGATAATCGAGAAGTTTTATTTTGCCGGTTTCCTTGTCGACTTCAACCGACGCGATGTGTACGCCGTAAGGAAAGGGCCGCTTGTCCGTGGCAAAAAAATCCTCTTCGGAGATGCCGGGAGTGATGCCGCTTTTGAGGGCCGCGCCGGGAAGAGCCAGGCGGGCCAGCTCGGTGAAACTGAGGGAGCGCTCCGGCGCGCCGCGCACGATAACCCGGCCATCGCGCAGAACCAAATCCGCGATATCGATTTCTAAGCTCGACGCTGCGAGCCTGAGCAGTTTGTCCTTTACTTTGCGGGACGCTCCGACTGCTGCGCTCCCCGCCATCACGGTGGAGCGGCTGGCATTGCTGCCATTGCCGTAGGGAACCTTTGCCGTATCGCCATGCACCACGCGGACGTTCTCGATGGATACTTCCAGCTCGTCGGCGACGATCTGGCTCAGGGCTGTGGCTATGCCCTGGCCGACCGAATTACAGCCCGAGTAGAGAACAACCGTTCCGGCGTTATCGATCTCGACTCGGGCGTATTCCCAGGGACCGATCCCGCTGGTTTCGACGAAGCAGCCGATGCCGATGCCGACGGCGCGCCCCTCGAGCTTTGCTGCAGCACAGGTAGCCTTGAGATCTTCGTAACCGAAGCGTTCCAGCGCGCGCTCGAACTGACCGGGCAAATCGCCGGTGTCGTAAACCATGTAGTGAAAAGGATGCTTGCCCAGATCGTAGGGCATTTCTTCGTGGCGAATCAGGTTGCGCCGCCGCACATCGGCGGGATCGAGCTTTAGACGATGGGCGATGATGTCGAGCAGGCGTTCGCGGACAAAATTGGCTTCGTAGCGTCCGGGGCTCCGATAGGTGCCGACCGGTGTTTTGTTGGTAAGAACGCAGAAAACATTGCAGTGATAGTTTTTCACGCGGAACGGGCCGCGCAGCATGGCGGAGGCGGCAATGGCGGGAACGCCGCCGTGGGTGCGCGTGTAGCCGCCCATGTCAAAAAGAACCTCGGCGTCCATGGCCATTATCGTGCCGTCTTTTTTGACGCCGATTTTTACCCGATGCTTCTGTTGGCGCGATTGGTTCATGGCCTTGAGATTTTCCGAGCGGTCTTCGATCCAGCAAATCGGTTTTTGGAAATGCCTGGCGGCGAAGGGAATTAGAAAATCTTCCGGGTAAAATTCGCCGCGGGCGCCGAAGCCGCCGCCGACTTCCGGCTCGATGAAATGGATTGAGCTCTGCGGCAAGCCGATGAGCTCCGAAAGAATGCGCCAATTGGTGTGGGTCATTTTGGTCGGACCCCACACGGTGAGCAAACCCCGTCCTTCGTCCCACTCGGCGACCAGGCCGCGATTCTCGAGGGGTACGGCGGAGTGGCGCTGGGTTGAAAATTCCTCCTCTACGATGAGATCGGATTCGCAAAAGGCGCTGTCCACGTCCCCCACGTTGACCTGAAAATTGGCGGCAATATTGTTCGGCGTTGCCTCGTGGAGCTGCGGCGCTCCCGGTTGCATGCTCGCGCGCGCATCGGTCACCGCGCCGAGACTTGCGTACTCCACTTCGATGAGTTCGAGCGCGTCTTCGGCGATGTAGCGATTCGCGGCGACAACCAGCGCGACGGGATCGCCGACGTAACGGACTTTGGTCGTCGCAATCGGCGTTTGTTGCGAGCGTTCCAGACCAGGAATGACGCCGGTGCGCATGGGGATGGTTTTGAGTCCCGGCATATCAGCCGCCGTCAGAACGCCGACGATATCGGGCAATTTCAGTGCGGCCGAAGGATCGATTTTGACGATGCGCGCGTGCGCATGAGTGCTGCGGAGAATTGCGGCATGAGCCATGCCGGGGCGATGGATATCGCCGACGTACTTGCCGATGCCGCGCAGCAGTCTTATGTCTTCTTTGCGCTTAATTCTCGAACCAATGTAAGGCATGTCGGTTACCCTGATTTTTCTATCACCCTCATCCTAACCCTCTCCCGCCTGGGGGCGAGGGGATTAGAAAAGTGCGAGCGCTATTTGCCGCTATTCAATGTCTTCGCCGCTTGTTGGATTGCGGCGACGATATTCTGATAACCGGTGCAGCGGCATAGATTACCGCTCAGCCACTCGCGAATCTCCCGTTCGCTCGGATTCGGTATTTCTTTCAATAGAGCTTCGGCAGTGAGGAGAATCCCCGGCGTGCAGAAGCCACACTGCAGGCCGTGAAGCTCCCAAAATCTTTCCTGCAGCGGATGGAGCTCGGTCGGATTGGGCGCGATGCCTTCGACGGTTTTGATCTCGGCGCCGTTGGCCTGCACGGCAAAGAGTAAGCAGGAGCGCACGAGCTCGCCATTAAACGAAATCGTGCAGGCGCCGCACACACCCTGTTCGCAACCCACGTGAGTTCCCGTAAGGCCGAGATCGTCACGCAAGAAATCGGTCAGAAGCATGCGCGGTTCGACTTGACCCGCGTATTCATGCCCGTTGATGGTCAGCCGAATCGGCCGGCGAGTCATTGCGTTTTCCCTTTCATTTGCTCGGTGGCGCGCTGAGCTGCGCGCGTGAGCGCACGCCGCGCGAGAACGGCGCAGGTGTGACGCCGGTACTCGGCGCTAGCGTGAATGTCCGAATCCTGGTCCAAGTTTTCGGTGGCGCGTCGCGCGGCATCGCGGAAGAGCGCATCCGACGGCCTTTCACCAAGTAAAAACTCTTCTGCTTGGTGCGATCGAATCGGCGTCGTGCCTGTGAGAGTAAGCCGGGCATGTTGGATGGCGCCGTTAGCGTCAAGTGCGATGAGCGATGCGGCTCCTGCCAGAGCAAAATCTCCATGCCGGCGGCTGACTTCCTGATACGACCAGCCGCTCTGCGCCGGCAGGGCGGGCACGCTGATCTCGGTCAGAAGCTCGTCCGGTTGCAGCATGGTCGTCATGTACGACAGAAAAAACTCTTCGGCGCGCGCTATGCGCTGACGGGCCTTCGCTCGCAAAGCAAACGAAGCGTCCAGGGCTACCATCGCGACGGGCAACTCAGCCGAAGGAAACGCATGGGCCAAACTGCCGCCCACCGTGCCGCGGTTACGAATCTGAACGTGGCCGATGTAGCTCGCCGCTTCGCACAGGAGCGGCCAGCGCTCAACGATGGTGGTTAACCGTTCGAGCTCGCGTTGACGCGCGATCGCGCCGATGCGCAGCGCACCGCCGTCGGCTTTTATATAACTCAGTTCCTCGACACCGTTCAGATCGATCACATGCGCCGGCCGAATCAAGCGGAAATTCATCAGCGGTACGAGACTCTGGCCGCCGGCGAGGGGCCGCGCTTGATCGCCGAGCTGCGCCAGCAAGCCCAGCGCTTCGTCGAGAGTTGTGGGATCGTGGTAATCGAATTTTGCCGGTTTCATCTTCGATGTGTTACGTGCGCACTCGCGGTGAACTGCCAAAATACTTGCTTCAGTTGCGGCTAGCAATCCGATCGAGGGGTTCTACCACATCACTTGACCACCGTTGGGTTGAAACAGTTGGCCGGTAATGAAGCCGGCGCGCTCGCTCAGCAGAAACTCGACGACGGCCGCGATTTCCTCGGGCCTTCCGAGCCGCTTGATCGGGAGCCGGCTCTCGAACCCGGCGCGGGCATTTTCGAATTCTTCCGGCGTTCTTCCGGCGCGGAGCAATGGCGTGTCGATGGGTCCGGGACCTATGGCGTTGACGCGAATGCCGTAAGGGGCAAACTCGAGGGCCAACGATTTCGTCAGGGAGTAGAGCGCCGTCTTTGCCGCGCAGTAGTTTGCCGCGTTCGGAACGCCGACAATGGCAAAGTCCGAAGATGTGATCACGATCGAGCCGGCGCGCCGCTCGAGCATGCCTCGAAGCACCGCCTGGCAAAAATTGAAGGTGCCAGTGACGTGCGTATCGATCAATAAAGACCACTGCGCGAGTGTCATGTCGGCGACGGTGCAACGCGCGTTCACGCCGGCATTGCTGAAGAGAGAGTCGATTTTGCCGAATTGTCCTATGATTTCCGCGATCCAGGCTCGCACTTGCGCCTGATCGCGCACATCGACGGTTCCAGTCAGGACGGCGCCACCTTCCGACTCGATGAGAGCGGCGGTCTGCTTCAGACCTGCTTCGCTCAGATCGCAAACGCAAACCGAATCGCCTCGGCGCGCAAGCCTGACTGCGGTCGCGCGCCCGATGCCGCTGGCGGCGCCGGTAACGAGCGTGATGCGTGAATCCCTCGCTACCACAGGGTGGAGCCTCCATTGACGCGAAGATCCTGCCCGAGCATGTAGGAGCTGTCATCGCTTAGAAGAAACAGGCAGGCTTCGGCCATATCGTCGACCGCGCCGAGCCGACCGAGCGGAATGCGAGTTTTTCTCGACTCCATTTCTTCATCGGTCAAAACCGCGCGGGGCATCGGAGTATCGGTAATCACCGGAGAGACTGTGTTGACCCGGATGTTTTCCGCGGCGGATTCCACTGCCAAGGAGCGCGCCAGTCCAAGGATACCGCCTTTGGATGCTGCGTAATGCGCGACATGGACGCCGCCGGTGCGGCCTACCATCGACGAGAACATAACGATGCGCCCGAACTTTTGCGCTCGCATGGAACGGAGCGCGGCGCGACAACAGAGAAAATAGCCGGTCAAATTGGTTTGCAGAGTCTCTTGCCACTGTCCAAGGAGCAGATCCAAAAAGGGCACCGGACGATAAATCCCCGCGCAACAGACGAGATAATCGATTCTGCGGTCGGCTTTCACTATGGCATCGAAACTCGCGTCGACGTCGGTTTCGTTCCTGACGTCTACTCGATGAAAGTACGCACCCGGAACGCTGGACGGCTGAACGTCGAGCACGTGCACGACTGCTCCGTCAGTCTTGAGTCGCCCGGCGATGGCGGCTCCGATCGCGCCGCCGCCCCCGGTGATGACCGCCACACGGGCCTTGTGCTCGCTAGCTTCTGCCATGATTGCTATGCCGAGGCGAGCGTGTGATGCACGGTGATGTGCTCGGCACGGTAAAATTCACCGAGAAAGTCTTCACCGTCTTTGTAGGTACGGTTCGGCACCAGACGCGCATTGAAGGAAACCGGCAGCGGATCCACATCGAAAGGATAGGGATTCAGCACGGCTTTGTTTTCGCCGACGGTGTCGATTGTGATTTTTACCGCGGGTTCACCGTGTCTCGTCGGCACTTCGACGTCGTTCAGCGAATTGCTCGGCCCGAGCTTGCGCGCTTTGCTGTTCAATGGGTAGCGGTTGCAGACGAACTGCGCCAACTGATCGAACACTTCCATGTATTCATAATTGGTCCATACCTGTTCGTCCGAACAATGTTGCTTGAACCCTTCCGACTGGCGCAGTTGGTCAAGCAGTTGCAGACGCAGCGCCTCCTGGTCATCGACATAGGCTTTGACGCGCGGATCGCCGGTGCGGTCGGGAGGATGGGCGTACTTGCCGTAGCCGGCGTTCATCAGTGCCACGCCGTGCATCGCCATCAGCATGGCCGCATAAGGATCGCGGGTTAAAACTCGATCCACGGCGTTTTTATAAAAGTCGAGCCGGAGCTGCCCGAGATATTTGAGACTGCCGTCGTGATAATCGAGCGGCAGCCCTTTGTCGTTGAGCGTTGACGGTTTCATTTCCCATTCCCACCAGCCGACGTCGTGCTCAGTGGCTGCCAGCACGACGGAAGAGTTCGGTTTAGGCCGGTCGAAGCTTTGATTACCCCAATGAGCGGCTAAATAGCCCGCCACTCGCGAATGGTCGATCTGAAGCGCCAAAATGATGCGCGCGTCGTCATACCGATATGCCATCATGGTTTTTCACCTCCTCGAAACGAAGCTGTGCGATTGCAACACGCAGTTGCTGCGTCTCAGACCGCTAAGACCTGCGAATTCTTCGACACGGCTCAGGACGAACGGATTGAAAATTTAACCGTTCATAGCGCAGCATAGATCGCAAAAAGTTTTCAGCTGCCGGTTACGGTTTCTTTCCCGATAACTCGCTTCGCGCTTCTTTGACGAATCGGAAATCGATGACGCGAGACAAAGGAACGCGAGCCTTGATGGCGCCCGTCTGCCGCGCAATCTCGAGATCTTTCTCGATGACCTCGTCCGCCACCATGCCACTCAACGGATAAGCCTCAATCATTTGGCTATAGGCTTCCTGCGCCTGTTCGTGGTTGACCTTAAACCACGCGATCATGATCCCGACCACTTCTTTTTTGTTCTTCGGGTCCTTGAGGAAATCGATGCCCCGGAGCGTTGCGCGGACCGCTCGGCGCAGGAGATCGGGTTTCTTAACAATATTTTCGTCCGAGGCGCCCAGCCCAGCCATGGCCAAGCGCATGACATCGCCGAAGTAGGCGAGTTTTCGGAAACCGGCTTTTTCAGCTACGGTTTGCCACGGCACCGAGATCACGGCCGCATCGACATGGCTATTTTGCATCGCTTGAATTGTCGTATTGTGATCTCCGGTTACGACCAACGCGACATTTTTGTCGGCATCAAGATTGTTCTGCGTTAGGAATTCCTTGGTCATGAGATGAACGGAGCCGCCGAGCGAAGCGATGCCGACCGATTTACCGCGTAGCGCGCCGACGCTATTTATGCCAGGTCGCGCGACGAGGTAATAGGCGGGCCGATCGGCGACAACCATCAGACTCTTCACCGGCATACCTTGTGCGGCGGCTCGCACGATGGATCCTTGCGCCGTGGCGAATTCGACATCTCCCGTGACTACTGCGGTGACGCTGATGTTCGGGCGCATGAATATCAACTCAGGCCGGAGTCCTTCCTGCTCGTACAGGCCAAATTTGCTCGCCGCGAGAATCGGCACGGTGGTGAAACTCGTCGACGGATAAGCGATTCTGAAATTATCGATTGCGTCCAAGCGCCAGGCCGGCCAAATGACGCTGAATATCATGAACGCAATCAGCCGCGACAGTCGTGTTCTACCGGTAAATCTCAAAACAAAATCTCTCCGGCGAACAAAATCGCAACGGGTGCCTGCATGGAATTCATGGATTTTACGGCGTTGATGATGGCGGCGGAAACATCTTCGACTTTTTCCACCGAGCGCTGCGTGATGCGCATGCTGTCGAGCAGCGGCTTGGTGCCCCAGCCGAACGGCACCGAGAACCAGCGCTCGTCGCCCAGCTCGCCGCGATGGCTGATCAAGAGCAGCATCGGAACGCCAAACGCCATCGGCCCGCGCAAGAGAGCATAGGTGCCAAGCGTAAAGCCGGTGTTTTCCACCAGCAGCGCCGGTTTCATTCCGCCCAGCCAGGCTCCCATGCAGACGCCGACACCGTCATTTTCGCTCGCCACTTGAACGTAGGTGATCTTCGGCTCGGCAGAAAGCGGCACGTACAACTCCTGAAACGCCGAGTCGGGGAGGCAGGCGACGAAATTGACGCCGGATTTGATGAGCGCTTCATGGGCTCGATTGGCAGCGTCGACGTTCATCTAGTTTTCTCCTCCAAAGCAGGACTGAGGAAAGATCTCTCAGTTTGCCGCATTGTGAAAAACGCAGTTCGCGGCAATTGGTCATCTCGAACCCGCTCGAGACTTCGGGAAACTCCGTGAGAGATGTTGCATTTGAGCCACAGAAAGATTTCTCGGCTTCGCCTCGAAATGACAAGTTTTTAAACAGTCTGACGTATGTGAGGAATCTTTCCCCTGAATTTTGATTTTCCGTGGACGACGTAAGCTCATAAATTACTTCTTCGGACGTCAACTGCACGAATCGATTTTCACTCGCATGCGCTCACGGCTTTGGCGCGCCGAGGATATCGACACTGGCGATACGCTCGATGTGGCGCACAAACTTGTATTTGTTTTCCTGTCCATCCATTTTGGGTCCCGCACCCCGTCCCGCCGGCTCGATCTTGGCGACGAGCATCGATGGACCCTCGCTCGCCAAGAAAGCGTCGAGCTCGGAGCGAAGCAGTGATCTGTCGCGCAGCGTCCGTACGCTCTCCATGCCGGATGCTTTGGCAATCCCGGCAATGTTCGTCCCGCTAGCCGTTTGGCTTTTCGGGCCGCCGCGGCTGCCAAAGAGCTGCTCGTTGTCGAAAACCAAGATATAAAGATTTTTCGGCTGGCGCGTGCCGATGACCGGCAGAATACTCGGCGCGAGCAACATGCTGCCGTCGGTATCAAAGGCGAAGACCCTGCACTTAGGCAAAGCCGTGGCCAGGCCGAGAGCCGTCTGACTGACCATTCCCATGCCGACGAGGTACAAGTTTCCCGGCCGGTCGATCACCTGGTAGGTGTCGGCCGTGGTGCCGGCGAGGGCGCTCACGATAAGATCCGTTTCCTGCAGAGCGGGTTTGAGCGCGGCCAAGATTTCTTGTCTTTGCGGCTTTGAACCATCATGGCCCATGAACATCACCTCGGTTTGCTTTCGAGCATGACCAGCATTCGACCGAGAACTTACTTTTCCTGCGCAAGCTCGCGCGCGATGGAGAAATCCGTCAGCTTTTCAACATTTGTTGGCTTGCCTTCGAAGGGGGTTCCTAAGAGGGTATTCTCAATCGCTCGCTGCGACGGAATGCCACTGCGCGTCGCATATTTGGTGACCAGCGCATAAATGTGATCGACGATCTCCGTCTCGGACACGCGAAGTCGCTTGCCGATCAGCGTTTTAGTTTCCGCTGGCTGAGCATACATGAAGTCCAACGACTGGAGCAGCACGCGAATGACACGTTTAACCTCGTCACGGTTTTGCTCGAGCTTTTTTTGGCTGACGCCGACGCCCGCCAACAGTGTTTCGAGATAATCACCCAGAGGCAGGAGCGTATGCCCGCCGACTTTGTGCGCGAAGAAATTCGCCGGCACTTGGGAGACGATGGCTGCCAGCGTGCCATTTTGTAGCCCGGCGATTCTTGCGGCGTCTTCGCCGACAGCGAGCATCTTGATCTGCTTGTCGGGATCGATGCCGTTGGCTTTGAGCCCGAAGCGCAGCGCGTACTCCGTCGAAGCTCCGTAGCGGCTGATTCCGACGGTTTTGCCCTTCAAGTCGTTGAGTGATTTGACATCGCGGCGTGCGATCAATCCAAAAAATGTGCGGTTGTAAATTCCCGTGGCGGTGACCAAGGGAGCTCCGGCGACCCCGGCGCGAAGAACGCTCGATACGCTTTGGTTATAATCAACGTCTCCGGTAAGCAGTCCTTTCACCGCCACGTCCGAGCGCATCACGACATATTGCGCCGTGAGTCCTTCTTTATCGAAGAATTTCTTCTCAATGCCGACAAGATACGGAACGCTGGTCAAAGTCATCGACGATGTGGCGATGACGATGTCCTTGGCATGAAGTGGCAAAGCGGAGAAAAGCCAAAGAGCCAGACCAAAACAAAAATAAATTTTGGAGGGAGTCATTGTACGCTCGCCATGACTATCGCCGCCCGGTGTTTCACTTGACCCCTTCCCGCTGCAGGCGGTCGGTAAATTGAGCGGTGATGAACCCATCGAGATTTATCTTTTTCACCTCCGGATCGGTTTGCGCCAAAAAATCTCGAACCACCTGGATCCCCGCCAGTGGAGGAGATGGGACATCTTTGAGCACCTTGGCGTTCATGCGCCAGGTTTCTTCCAACGCTTCTCGATCATTGAGTCTCATGAACTGCGCAATGGCGCCAATGCCCTGTTCTTTATCGGTCTTGTAAATGCGGATCGCTTCAGCCACGGCGCGGAGCACGCCGTAAATCTCCTTCGCTTGGCGCTCGATTGTCGCTTGCATGACCACGAATGCACCCGAGGAAGAGGGAAAACCCAGCTCGCCCAGGTCGGCGAGCTCGCGCAAACCCGACTTTCGCGCGAGCAGCGTCAGAGGCGGCACGACAAACGTCGATTGGACGTGGCCGTTTTGGAGCGCCGCGAACCGAGCGGTTTGCGCGCCGATCTGTAGCAGGGTCACGTCTTTCTGCGCCTGAAGGCCGAGAATCTCCAGCACTTTTCGGGCGCGAAAATCGCTGTAGTCGCCCACGCGGTCGATGGCCAAGCGGGTTCCCTTCAAATCGGTGGGAGTCTTGATATTCGGCGCCGCAATGAAAGACGCAACTTCTGTATCCGTGACTCCGCCGACGAAGCGTAGATCGGAGCCATGGGCGGCGGCACGGATCGGGCTCGCCGCGGCAACAATCGCCATGCGAATGTCGCCGGAAATCAGCGCCTGAGAAATCTGCGGCCCGCCGATATAAACAAACGTCGGCTTGATCCCTTCCTGTTCCAACAGTTTGTGCTGCTCGATTAATCTAATAAACGCATACGTTCCGCCACGGGAAACATAGCCAATGGGAAAGTCGACTTGAGCGGCAACCGGCAAATTCGAGTTTGCGGTAACTAAGATCAACAGCGCTGAAATCGACAAAATCTTCCGAAGTATCATTTTCAACTCAGCTGGCGTTTGGGCGTCCTAAACCGAGTTTTGCGCGAACCCGCTTTTATCAGTGGCGAAGCTCGACGTCAACGAATGTGACGCGATGACTAAGGCGACGATCGATGTTTCAGAGTAGTTTTGCCGAGGCTCGCGAAAGGGGAATGCTGACCGTGTCGCCGATGATCACGTCTCGGCTAGAAACGAGAGCGCAATCTGTCTTGTGCGCGGGCCGTCGAATTCAAGCAGAATGATTCTTTGCCACGTTCCGAGAACGATCTCGCCGTTATCGACGGGTACGGTAAGCGAAGTTCCGATGAGAGACGAAAGAATGTGATCAGAAACATGGCCCGGATCGTGCGGATGGCGATACTTGAGCTTCGGAACCACCGCATCCAGCGCATCGAGCAAATCCAGGTCTGTTCCAGGATCCAAGTCTGCTATCGTCAGGGCTGCGGTTGTGTGTAGAACAAACAAATGACAGACGCCGGTGCCATTTTCGAGCTCGGATAGTTGCTCTTGACACAACTCGGTAATGTCGATGACTTGCCGTTTTCGCTTTGTGGC
>JBIOXP010000659.1:0-3238 GCA_044869705.1 Binatia bacterium
GAAAAAAAAATTCAGGCGCTCGAGGACTTCGACGAAAAAGTTGTCGGCACGGTTTTGCGGGGAATGATACCGCGCAAGGACTTCCGCATCCTTCTGATGCCGGATCATCCCACGGCCATCGCTCTCAAAACTCACGTCGCCGAGCCGGTGCCGTTCGTTTTGTATTCCGCCGAAGCGCCCCAAGACAATGGCGATGTGGGCTACAACGAAAAAGACGCGTTGAAAACCGGGATCGTCGCGAAAAAAGCCTATCGGCTGATGGAAGCCTTGATCGAAGGGAGACCGACATGGACAGAAACTTAGCCCTGGAAGCTGTCCGCGTTACCGAAGCGGCAGCATTGAATTGCGCGCGCTGGACCGGCCGGGGCGACGAAAAGGCGGCCGATCAAGCAGCGGTGGATGCCATGCGGAAAGCTTTTGATGCGCTCGCGATCGACGGCACCGTGGTCATTGGCGAGGGCGAGCGCGACGAGGCGCCGATGCTCTACATCGGTGAAAAGGTCGGTTCTGGCGGCCCGAAAGTCGATATCGCCCTCGATCCACTGGAGGGCACGACGATCTGCGCTACGGGAGCGCCCAACGCCTTGGCGGTGATCTCCATGGCCGATGGCGGCAACTTGCTGCACTGTCCGGATACCTACATGGCGAAAGTCGCTGCGGGACCGATCGGTAAAGGCGTGATCGATTTGGACAAAAGCCCGACGGAAAATCTTCATGCACTCGCCGAGGCGAAGCGCTGTAACGTCGAAGACCTCACGGTCATCATTCTGTCGCGGCCGCGCCACGAAGCGATTATTCAGGAAGTCAGAAAGGCGGGCGCGCGCATCCGCTTGATCGGCGACGGCGATGTTTCCGCTGCCATCGCGACCACCAAGCCGGAAACCGGCATCGATCTCTTGCTAGGCATCGGCGGCGCCCCCGAAGGGGTACTCGCTGCGGCGGCATTGCGTTGTGTGGGCGGCGAGTTTCAGGGCCGCTTGGCGCCGCGTAACAACGAAGAAATCGAACGCGCCAAAAAAATGGGCGTGACCGAGATCAAAAGGAAATTCAAAATTGACGAGCTCGCCGCAGGCGACGTGATGTTTGCCGCCACCGGAGTGACCGATGGAGACTATTTGCACGGCGTGCACTTTTTCCCGGGCGGCGCCACGACCCAGTCCGTGGTCATGCGCTCCAAAACAAAAACGGTGCGCGTGATCAACGCGAGCCACTATTTCGAGCATAAGCCCAATTACTAAACCGCGCTCACCCCGAAGGCAGGTATCGCCCGGCCGAAAGCGCGCTCAGCGGCGCTGGTTGAAGCTGCTTCTGATCTACACCTCTGTACCATTGCTCTGTTGGGCCGTCGCTTTTCTGATTTGGTTTTACTGGTACGATCTCACTGGTAGTGGCGGAAAGCGTGCCGATCGAACTCGACCCGCCGTCAAAGCCAAGCCGAGCGACTCCACGCCCGCGAAAGCGCCAAGCGAGAGAATTCTCGACGAAGAGCGAAAAAAGCTGGAAGATATTGTCAAACGCCGCGGCTGAAATCTCGACACTTGCTACGGACCCTCGCAATGCTGAACCTAGCGCATCATGGCACGCGTTAGCGAGGCTCCAGTTCGAAAAACACCCCATCCAGCTTTATTGACAATCCTGGGGCAGCAGTCTAACTTCATGAAACAGTCTTGTTTTCATCTAAAGAATTTGGCCACTTACGACACTAAGACGGCAAGCCGGATTGTCGGTGTCAGTCTGCGCCAGCTGCAGTATTGGGATGAGCAGGACCTCCTCCGGCCTTCGGCGCAGCTCGCCGAGGGGCGCGGCACCAAACGGCTCTATTCTTTTCATGATCTCATTTGCCTCAAGGTCGCGAAAGATCTGACGCGTCATGGCGTCAAGCTCCAGAAAATTCGCCGCTGCGTGAAGCCGCTCAAACAGGAGTCCTCCCGCACGATGCGCGCGGCCGCCGCGCTCAAATACTTAACCGATGGGGAACAATTGTTTGTTATCACGGATGACCGCCAGCAGATTCTCGCGGCGATGGAACGCCAGTTTGTGCTGTCGCTCGGCATCGGCAGCTTGGTGCGCGAATTAGATCGGCAAGCGCGCCGCATAGCGCCGAATCTTGCGCGCAAGGCGCTAAAAAAACCCCGTCGGGCCGATCGCCGTCTCGTCTCGGCTTGAAAACATGGAACCTGCCAAAATCACCCCGATGATGCGCCAGTATCTCCAGATCAAGGAGAACTACCGGGACGCCATTCTGTTCTTTCGCCTGGGTGATTTCTACGAAATGTTTTTCGAAGACGCACATACGGCATCGAAAATTCTCGACATTGCTTTGACTTCGCGCAGCAAAAGCGAAGACGGCTCAGTGCCGTTATGCGGCGTGCCGTACCATGCGGCGGACCCGTATATTCAGAAACTGCTCGACGCCGGCCATAAAGTAGCGGTTTGTGAACAGATGGAAGATCCGGCGGCGGCGAAAGGCGTGGTCAAAAGAGAAGTTGTGCGCGTCATTACGCCGGGGACGGTGACCGCCGCCGAAGCCCTGCAGGCCGGCAGCAATAATTTTCTCGCCGCCATGTGCGCCGGCCCGCACGGCTTCGGTCTCGCCGTCGCCGATATTACGACCGGCGAGTTTCGCTGCACCGAGATTACCGATGAGGTTGCGCTTTGCGACGAGCTTGGCCGGATTCAGCCGAGCGAGATCCTATTCGCCAACTCCGAAACACGGCTTCGGGAGCGGCTCTATAAAGAATATCCGCTGATCCACTTCACCGGCATCGGCGAAGAGCTATTCACAGATTCGGCCGCCAGTCGTCTACCAAATCGTGCAGAGATTCAGCCGCAAACATCTCGCGCCGGGGTTCGAGCGGCATCCGCCATTTTGGCTTATCTCGACACCCATGCCGCAGAGTCGCTCAAGCTCATCGCGGAGCTCGAGTTTTACAAAGTTTCCAACTCTCTCGTATTGGATGAAGCGACGCGAGAAAATTTGGAGCTGATCTCTAACCACCAGCGGGATCGGAGGCGGAGAACGCGGACAAGGAGGAGCTCGGCGCGTCGCTCGTCCTGGTTCGGCTGCCGAAGGCGTCGCTGCAGCTGCCGCCCGAGCTCCGGGGCTACGACGCGGACGGGATCGTCGCGTACTCGAAGATCTGCACGCATGCCGGCTGCGCGGTCACGATGTACCGGACGCCGAAGTTCGCGCGCGACGAGCCGCGGCCGGCGCTCGTCTGTCCGTGCCACTACTCGA
>JBIOXP010000660.1:0-15696 GCA_044869705.1 Binatia bacterium
CTGGAGCGCCGGGTCTGGCTGCGGTCGGGCGGCTACATCATCATCGAGCGGACCGAGGCCTTGACCGCAGTCGATGTGAACACCGGCCGATTCGTCGGCAAAAGGAACCAGGAAGAGACGATTCTCAAGACTAATCTGGAGGCGACTCAGGAAGTCGTGCGGCAACTGCGGCTGAGAAATGTCGGCGGAATCATCATTATTGATTTCATCGATATGGAGAAAGAAGCCAACCGAAAAAAGGTTTACGACGCCCTCAAAGAGGCGCTCAAACGGGACAAGGCACGCACTAATATTCTGAAAATTTCCGAGCTTGGCCTCGTCGAGATGACGCGCCAACGCACGCGCGAGAGCCTGGAAAACCAGTTGCTCCGACCGTGCCCACATTGTGAGGGCCGCGGCAAAATCAAATCGCCGGCGACCGTCGCCTATGAAGTCTTACGGGCGATTAGACGGCAGCAGACAAACGGCGAAGCCGATCACAACATTGTGGTTCGCATGCATCCCGATATTGCTAATTTTTTATACGACGAAAAGAACAACAGCTTGGAAAATCTCGAACGGGACATCAATCGGCGCATCATCATCAAAGCCAGCCAGGATTTCCATCAGGAAAAATACGAAATTGCTGAAACTTAGGGGCCTGCCTTCACCGCGAGCCGTACTCGCAGAAACGCGCTGGCGCGCTCCAAAAAACCGTCCCGAGTCTCCCAGTAGTACTCGGTCTCTCGAGCCACCGGCGAGAAATCCTTCTTCGCCTCCGAGCAAAATGAAAGATCTCTCGTTTTGCTCGAGATGACAATTACACGCGACCTTAGTGATAATCTGTGTTGGGCAAAGGATTGGCGACGGCTTCTTCCAAAGTGGTGGCGCGCTTCCATTCGTTGGCCGGTCGGCTGCGTCCGTCCGTACCGATTTGATCCATCGAGGCATAAATCTCGATCTTGTAACCGTCCGGATCATAGAACTCGAGGCCGGGATTGCCGCCGGGCCCGCGCCGACCTTCATAAAAGATTGTTACTCCTTTTGACTTGAGAAAGTCGCGGATCTTGAAAAGCTCCGAAACCGTCGCGACTTCCAGCGCCATGTGATCAAAGCCAACTTCACCGCGCTTCGGCAGCTGGTTTTTTTCCGTTGCCTGCATCAGCGCGACGGTGTGATGGTCGGTGGCGTTACGGAAAAACATCATCCCGACCTCGTTCTTGTCGGAAAATTTAAATCCCATCACCTCGGTCCAAAACTTGGCACTACGGTCGATGTCACTGACGCTCAGCACCACGTGGCCGATTTTTTTTATTTTAATCGGTGATTTTTCTTCAGCCATACGCTTCCTCCTTTCTCAAGTCGCTGCTAAAGCAAAGAATTTCTAGCACGGATGATTGGCTAACGCAAAATTAAAGAGCCTGATCGAGTTCGTTCACTTGGTCTGAAATTTCGCGACCAGTTTACGGCTGTAGGCACGCACTGCGCTTAAGTCCAACGAGCGGCGTTTGAGCAGGTCGAGGCGAATCATTTTCCACTGAATACTCTTGGCCAGAGAGCGACGCTCGCCTTCATCTTCAACATGCTTGAGCAGATCTTCGAGGCTGTGAATATCTTTCAGGAGTTCAACCTCGGGGGGAAGAACATGGGCATTCTTGAGCACATGGTAGCCGATTCTGAGGTCCTCAGGCACCCAGCTCAAATCTTGCAGCTCAAGCGGTTTTCCCTTTCCCGGCAAATTGTCGAAGGCTCCCTCGCGCTGAGCTTCGAGGATACGCTGTTCGGCGATTCGGTGCAGAAACGACACGGCTCCGGTCTCTTGCCTGGGCTTTTTCATCCCGTCAATTCTTCCGCGGTTGACGCCTTGCGGTAATTTACCGCCAGCTCTTCGGGCGGTCGGACATGGCGGAACATCAGGAAAAAAGCGACGTCATTGATTAATTGTAACCCGCCACCGATGAACAAGGGAAGAGTGAGGGAAACCGTTTGCATCAGGTAAGTCGATATAGTCGGACTGATGCCGAAGGGGACAATGCGCGCCAGACTCGTCACGCCGGCGGCGGAACCGCGCTCGTTGGCTTGGACCATTGCCATCGTGAAAGAGGCACGCAAGGGGTTGTCCATGTAAGCGAAAAACGACCGCGTCACGATCAACGCCGCGGCAATGTTCAAAATGGGTGCGAAGGGGAGGCAAAGCCAGATCAATGATGCAAAGCCGTGAGAGAATGCCATCGTGCGCACCACGCCGATTCGCCGCGCGATCAAGGGAGCGCTTAGAAACGAGAGCGCCGCGAGAAAATAAGAGGCAAAGAAAATAATGCCCAGGGACTTGAGTTCGACGCCGAAGCGCAGGAAAAACCAGTAAGGCACCAGGGCGCCGGCCATGCCGGCGCCGAAATTGTCGACGATCGATAGCGCCGACATTTTGGTGACGAAGACTCCTGTGGTTTTCGACATCTTTCGTTCCGTTTTCCGGGGCCGATGCTGTTCCGCGATGCCGCGATAAACGAACAGCAGGGCAATGCTGAAGGCGATCGTCAAGAAAAAAAGCGGCTTGTACGAGGCCACGGAGCTCCAACCGCGGCCCTCCTCAAGAAACTGCGGTATGCCACTGGCGAGCGCGCCTAGAGAGCCCATGATCGATCCCACACAGGAGTTGATGGCAAAGATTTGATTGCGGTTTTCCGGTCGGCATTTTTCAGCCAACAACGCTTCTTCGACAGGGTTGAACGGACCACCGCCGGAGCCGCCGCCGCCGGAGCCGCCCGCACCGACGTTAGCGATCACCACCGCAAGCAAAATGAACAAGAGACCGGTGAAGAAAATCAAAATCAAATTGGACAATATCGTAAGGAGCGCAAGCAGCATTAAAATGTTTCGCCGCCCGACGCGATCCGATAAATAGCCCCAGAGCGCCGTCAAGAGCGCGCCGCTAAGATACGCAACGGTAAAAATCATGCCGATCATCACGGGTGTATAGCCGAGCCGGTCGAGATAAATCGCGAAGACGACGTTCAGGTAAGAAAACGCGAAGGCGCGGATTCCGCGCGCCGCCATCAACAGTTTTGCGTCCCGATGCAACTCGCGCAAAGTTTTCATACTACGCTGTGACCGGTTGGGGTTTTGCGGTCTGTTCTTCCGGGGGCTTCACGTCGCGGAAGAGAAAATAAAAGCTGAAGTCGCTGATTAGCTGCAGAAAACCGCCGAGAAAAATCGGCGTGTTCAACGAGAACGACTGCATCAGATAGGCAGAGATGGTCGGAGTGACGGTGACTGGCACCTGGCGAGAGAGGGTCGTAATGCCGGCGGCGGAGCCGCGATCCTCGGGACGGACCACACCCATCACGAACGAATTCCTGAGCGGACTATCCATATAGGCGAGAAAAGACCGCCCCACCGTAATCCCCGCCGCCACTGAGAAAGTCGGCGCAAAGGGCAACAGGATGTTGAGCACCGAAGCCATTCCATGCGAAACCGCCATCGTCTTCACCACGCCAAAATGGCGCGCAATGATCGGCGCGATCAGGAATGAAGCGGCCGCGAGGATGTACGAGAGAAAAAACGTCAAACCGAGGGCTTTCAGTTCGACGCCAAAGCGGAGAAAAAACCAGTACGACAGGAGCGGGCTGACGAGGCCCCCGCCCAGGTTGTCGATCATGCCGAGCATCGCCAATTTCGTGACGAGCCCAAAACGGCGCGAAAGTTGAGGCGATTGTTTTTCGGCGCGCTTTTTTTGGCGCGGCACGTGGTGCTCGTCGATGCTCGCGTAAGCAAAAATGATCCCGAAGCTGAACACGACCGTCATGGCGAAAAGCGGTTTGTATGACGCCACGGTCTCCCAGCCGTAATATTGTTCCAAGTATTGCGGCAGCCCGCTTACCAGCGCGCCGAGTGAACCCATGATCGAACCGACGCAGGCATTCATGGCGAAGATCCGGTTGCGATTTTCCGCCGTGCATTTTTCCGCCAACAGCGCTTGTTCGACTGGATTGAAAGGTCCGCCGCCTTGACCGCCCGCTCCCGAACTGCCGACGCCGACGGCGGCAATGCTCTCCGCGATCAAAATAAAAATAAGATGGCTAAAAAAAAGATAGAGAAGATTGGAAACAATCGTCAACCCAGCCAGAAGTATCAGGATATTTTTTCGACCGTAGCGGTCGGCCAAGTAGCCCCAGACGGCAGTGAGGAGCGCGCTCGTGGCGTAGCCGGTCGAAAAAACCAATCCCACAGTCACGGTCGAAAAACCGAGTTGAGCGAGGTAGATCGCGAAGACGACGCTCAGGTACGAGAACGCGAAAGCACGCACACCGCGGGAGGCCATCAGCACGAGCACATCCCGCTGCAGACTTTCCTGGCTGAATTTCATGAACCGGAGTTCGCCTTACGATATCTTTCGCGCTCGAGGTCGAGCTCGGTTTTGATCCCGAGCGCATGCAGCGCTTCATTGGCGTCGGCCAAACTGTCACTATGCCGGACGGCCTGCGCCGGGCGTGCGAGCGTTTCGAAGAGCACCTTGGTGGAAACAAAGAAGGTGAGCGCTGTCAGCGGCGTGAGTCGGACGCTTCTCTCGCCGCCGCGGATCTTTTGTTCACCCCAGGCGCCGCTCAGGCAGCGCAGCGGAATCGCGCTCGCTTCGGTCGGCACCGTCTGGACAATTCGTTCGAGCTCGGCGGCGATTTGCGGTGTTAGCGACCAACCTCCGAGCAGACCGCTTGCCGCGCCGATGCGGCTCAGTGCAAGTTCAATTTCATCGACGGTCAATTCACCGTCGCTGCCGTAACCGAACACGCCCCACATCGTCCTGCGGCCGCGTCTCTCGAGCTCGGCAAACGCGGCGAGCATGATCGAATCCGCGAGCGGGCTGCGCAGTCCGGTCTCATGACCTTCCGCGAGGGAATCGCCGCCCACGTCAACGCCCACGAGCAAATCGGTTTGCAACTGTCGCATCGCTGTTTCGATCCCATTGACGACGCCAGTGACGCCGCCGTTGATGTCGAGCAGCAAAACTTCGTGGGCGAGCGCTGCCGCCATTCGCGATTCTGCGTAGTGAATGCCCGTGACGGTCTGGGTGTCGGCATTCGCCATCCAGGCGAATTCGTGGAGGGCGCGAACATTGTGTGTTTCACAAAGTTTTCGCGGTCCAGGAATCGGATCGTAAACACTTCGTTCCCAGGACAGCCCGCCAAGGAGAAACTCGAGCCCGCAAAATTGAAGAAATCTCGCCACCGCCAAAGCGCCGACCACGTCGCCGCCACCGCCTACACCGATCACCAAGGCTCGCGAAGCGGAGCGGATGAGGGTTTCGAGTGATTGGATGTTGTCGGGGTCTTTCCCCAGAGTCTCAATAATGGTCATGCTGTCGGTCGAGATTGCTCCCGAGAACCTGGGTATAAATTCAGTGGATCGCTCCAGATCGCCTACCTGTAAGACGACATGCCCAGTTTTCTGATATGAAAATCCATGCCGGCCTGTGGCGCGAGGCTCTTCAAATTTTCGCCATTGACAGCCATAAAATTTCTCTCCCTTCGTCATTCGGGATGCTCATTTCTATAACATTTCCGGCGCGGTTCTGCACACGAGGTTCAGGAAAGATTCTCCTGCAGCTTACCGGCAGTTGTCGAGGGAATCGGAATAGCAGTCTTAGAAAAATTCCAGATGGGGATTCGCTTAGCGGCTCGGCTCATCAGGCATCAAGCCGTTGGCGCGGAGGAAATCGATCACAAAGCTATCGAAAATCGCGGGATCTTCAATGTTACAGGCATGCCCCGTTTTGGGCAGGATTTTGTGTATGGCGCCGGGAATCAAAGAAGCGGTTTTCTTGCCGCCGCCGAGAGAGTTGTCGTATTCACCGTTGATCACCAGCGTCGGAACTTTCATCGCGCCCAGACGCGGCGTCATGTCGAGCCCGCCGCGGGCGCGAAAAATCTGCCCGATGGACTCGCCGGAAAGCCAGGGATCGCGTTCGACGAACGTATTCAACAAATATTTGCCGAGCTTCGAGTCGGCGAAATCGGGCGCGACCAAAGCGCGCAGATGCTGGATGTGGTACTTTTCGATGCCGACTTTCGTATAGCCATGGATCCGTTCATCGATGGAACCGCCCGGTCCGCTGCTGCCGCCAACGAGAATGATCGCCTTGAACATCTCGGGATGATCGAGCCCGAGCAGAATCGCCATCCCCGATCCGACGCTGACCCCTCCGAGAATCGCTTCTTTCACGTCTTCGTCGCGGCAGACGCCGAGAACATCATCCGCCATATCGCTAAGAGTAAAGGGCGCGGTCGGCTTGTCTGAGCGGCCGTAGCCGCGAATATCGATCGCGATGATTCTAAAGTAGGTCGAGAAGCGCGCGATCTGATACATCCAGAGATTGTGGTCGAAGGGATTGGCATGAATCATGACGAAGGGAAAGCCCTCGCCGGAAACTTCGTAGTAAATTTTCAGGCCGTTGGCGGTGCTGTAGGGCATGAGCGCGAAACTTCCTAGTGCCGCAACGCAATTTGTCAGAGTTAAAAGTCTTATCTGGAGCGCGGATCACTTGTCAACAAATAGAAAAGTTCGGCGGTTGTTCACTTCGGAACGATCTCTCACTGCGTTCGAGATGAAAAACTCTTTTTAACTGTCATTCAGAGTGAAGCCAGAAATCTTTCTCGATGTAAAGGAGTTTATGGTCGGACGAAACCGAACCGTTGCCGATTTTTCCACGCGCTGGGTTTCACTTGCGGACATACAATTCGCTTGTTATGTCGGTAGTCGACTCAAGTGTTCCAAGATACCAAGCTGGCAGTGATTTTTTCATAAATGATATTGCTTTTAATCATTCTGGTCATTTTCCTGGGTTGGCGACTTGAGCCGCTCGCCGCTCAGGAATTGCAAAAAGTCCGCATCTCCTATTCGAGCCGCAGCAATTCGACCACGGTTTATCAAGTCGCTTTGGCCAGAGGCTTCTTCAAAGAGGAGGGACTGGAGCCGGAGATGATTCAGATGAATCCGCGGCTCGGCGGTCTCGCGGTGATGAACGGCGACATCGAATTCACCACCACGTTCGGCAGCACGCTGCGCGCCATTATTCAGGGCTTGCCGATCAAATTTGTCGCCATTTCCGTGCGCAAGACCGATCATTTCTTGATCAGCCGTCCCGAGTTCAAGACAGTTCAAGATCTGCGCGGCAAACGGCTCGGAGTTTCGACGCTGTTTGGGACCGATCAGATGGCTGCCGAAGAGATGATGCAGTCCAAGGGCCTCGGGCCGGGCGCGATGCAGGTGCTGGCTTTGGGTGACGCGCCGGTTCGCGTGCAGGCCTTGCGCAGCGGTCTGGTTGAGGCCATTGCCATGAACTCGCCCCACGATCTCGCACTGATCAAAAGCGGTTACAACGCTCTGGCCGGCCCGCAGGATATCAAGCGCGCGCTTCCGCTGGCGGGATTGGCGGTGCAGGACTCCCTGCCCAAAGAAAAGCCCGGATTGATCAAGCACGCTCTGCGCGCGGTTTTGAAAGCGCACCGATTTATCTTCGACAACAAACAAGAAACCACGCGGATCATGATGCAGTGGTTGAGTCAGCCGCCGGAAGCGGCGTCCCGATCCTACGAAATGGCACTGCTGACGCTTTCGCGAAACGGCGAGGTCGCCGATGCCGATTTGGAACTGCTGACTGAGAAGAAACGGCCGTTGAACGAAGTCCGCGATTACACTTTGCTGCGGGAGGCTCAGAAAGAGCTCGGCATTCGCTGATATACAAGCAAGTCGAAACGCGGCAGGGGAAGGAGTTGTCATGGGGAAACAGCGCCGACGGATTCATCGATGGCTTATTGCGTTAGTCCTCGCGGGGCTTGGTTGCGGCCGCACGGCTGTCTTTTGCGCCGATGATAGTCTGCTTTCGGAAGCACGCCGCGAGCGCGGATCCATCCGCTGGTATACCGCATTGAACGTGAACGGGAGCAAGCCCCTGGCGGATGCTTTTGAGAAAAAATATCCGTTTGTAAAAGTCGATGTCACTCGACTAAGCAATAAACGCATCCTGAACCGAATTTTCGCTGAAGCGAAATCGGCCGCGCCGCAATTCGACGTCACATCGTTTGCCTACCTGCCATTGCTGGCGGAAAAAGGTCTGTTGGCGTCTTATCAAAGCCCGCAAACCAAAGCTTACCTGGAGGGATTTTTTGATCCCAAGAATCATTGGGCGGCGATGTATTCCAATCTTATCGTGCTCGGCTACAACACGCGCCAGGTGAGCGCCGCGGCGGCGCCGAAGGACTGGCCGGATCTGCTGGCGCCGCAGTGGAGCGAGAAAATCGGCATGGATCCGGAAGTCGGAATCTGGTACGGCGCGATGTTGCATTTTTTGGGCAAAGAAAGGGGCGACAAGTTTTTCCGGTCTCTGGCGCAGCAAAAAATTCAGTGGCGACGCGGTCATTCTCTGCTCGCTCAGCTGATGACCGCGGGCGAATTTCCGCTCGCCCTCGTCTATACCTTTAAACAATTGCAGCAAACCGGCGCGCCGGTGAAGTGGATGACCACGGCAAAGCCGATCGTCGCGACCACCAGCGGAGTCGGCATTTCCGCAAAGACGGATGCGCCGGCGTCGAGCAAGCTTTTCGTCGATTTTGCGCTGTCATTGGAAGGGCAGAAAGTGATCATGCAGACCGGGCGCTTTTCCGCGCGCAAGGATTTGCAGACCCTGAGCGATATCAAGACCTATGCGGTGCCGGATGCGGTGGTGTTGAATCTCGAAAAATACTTGCAGGAATTTACCCAGGTGTTTCATCCCTCGTGAGGCAATTTGCAGTGCGCTGAAAGGAGAAGCAGGATGCAAAATCTGAGCGCGAAATGCGCTTATGAGCTGAAGACCCCCTACGTTTTTTGGCAGGAAGGCGAAGGCATTCCGAGCTACGGCGGCTATTGGATCGAAGACGTGCGAACCGTCGAGTTGGCGGACTGGGAACGGACCGGCGGACAGGGCGCTTTCGTGAACCTCAACGGCGCGGGCATGAACTGCGACGCGCACATCAATGAAATACCGGCGAAGCAGCAGCTCAAACCGGAACGCCATCTCTACGAAGAAATTATATTTATCTTGAGCGGCCAGGGCGCGACGGTGATCTGGAACGACGGCGGACCAAAACATACTTTAGAATGGCAGAAGGGGAGTCTTTTTTCACCGCCGCTGAATGCCTGGCATCAACATTTCAACGCGGATGCCTCCGAGCCGGCGCGTTTCATCTCGCTCACCAGCGCGCCGCAGGCGATCAATCAATTTCGCAATCTCGATTTCATCTTCGATAATTCGTTCACGTTTAAAGATCGCTACGCCGGTGAGGCCGGCGAGCTGACCAAGCCCGGTCAATATATCCAAAAGGGCGTAAAGCCCGGGCGCGTGTGGGAGACCAACTTCGTCGCCAATCTTCTGGAGTTTCAACCGAAAGAGCATTCGGCGCGCGGCGCGGGCACGCGCAATAGTCTCTTCGAGTTCGCGGGCAACACCATGAGCGCCCATCTCTCGGCGTTTCCTGCGGGAAAATATAAAAAAGCGCACCGTCACGGGCCGGGCGCGCACATCGTCATTTTATCCGGCAACGGTTATTCATTGATGTGGCCGCAGGCCAGTGAGGCGCAACGCATCGACTGGCGCCCTGGCAGTCTCGTGGTGCCGCCGCTCGATTGGTATCATCAGCACTTTTGTCCCGGCCCCGATCCGGCGCGCTTCATTGCGCTTAAACCGTGGGGGTTCAAGTTTTTGGTCGATGACCTCGCCAAATCGGACAAGGACGAAAACGAAGGCGGTACCCAGATCGAATACGAGAATCAGGATCCGCAGATCCACCGGCTGTTTGTCGACGAATGCACGAAACGGGGCGCACGCGCACAGATGCCGATGTTCGATTGATAGGTGGACGGCGACGAAACTGAGTTAGGAGAAGAAAACGCATGACATCGATGAATGCATTGCGGGAAGAATTGAACCGAATGGCGATTCAACAATTCGAAACACCGGAGTTCGAGCGCCTGCTGTCGCTGCGATTTACCTTGCCGCGGGCGCGCTTTTACATCAAACACAACGCTTACTACAACAAGAACCGCCGCGACTGCTGGGGCTTCGTGCTCGGCGCCGCTCCGCTCGATGTGAAAAAGCTTGTGTGGAAACATGAAGAAGACGAGCTGATCACGGATAAACGCGAGGGCGAGGATCACTACTCCTTAGTTGTGCGCCAGGCGCAGATGGTCGGCGTTACACGCGAAGAAATCGAGCGCGGCGAGCCGATTCCCGGAGCGCGCGCCGCCCAGTACGCCTGGCTCCATATCGCGCGCAACCGGCCGTGGCTGGAGGCGTTCACCAGCTCGACGATGCTCGAGCGGCGCAACAACGGCGAGATCATCAAAGGCGGCGGTCTCTCGGCGCGCATCGCCAAGCGTTGGGTCGAAGACCTCGACGTTTCTATCGACAAGGCGCCGTCGCTCAAGGTCCACGCCGTGGCCGACGTCGAGCACGCCGACATGATGTGGGAAGTTTTCGAAAATCACGCCAAAAGCGATGAAGCACAGCGCGCGGTCTTCGGCGCCGCCCATGACTGCATGGAAATCGACCGCGCTTATCGCGGCGCGCTTGCCGACGCGATGCTCAAGATCGAGTGAGGCGGCAGCGCGGAAGATCGCTTTCGAGGATGGTTGGAACGATTCGAAACCCGTGCAACGCTTGAGCGTTAGCTCGGTTTCCGCGGCCGCTCCTGCTTGATCTTTTCCTTGACCTCGTCGAGCTTCATCACGTCGGTGTATTTGTGGTGCATATCGAAGAGATTCACTTTGTGCGATAGCGGGCTTCGGTCGAAGACACATTCCTCGACGATGGACACGTGATAGCCGAGCGAGTAGGCGTCGACGCAGCTCGCCCGCACGCAACCGCTGGTGCTCTCGCCGCAAACGATTAAACTATCGACACCGAGCTGCGTCAGATGCGCGACCAGCGGCGTGCCAAAAAAGCCGCTGGCGCGCTCTTTGAAAATCACCACGTCGCCCGGTTCCGGTTTGAACTCTTCTTTGATCTCGAATGCTTGCGGATCGATCTTCACGCGCTGACGATTGGTCGCGTGCACCGCGCCGGGTTTCGCTTCCTGGCGAGTTTCGGTCGTGGTGTAAAACACCGGGAGCTTAAGCGAACGGGCCAGGGCGAAAAGCTCTTGGGTTGGCTGAATAGCTTTGTGTGCATAGATTCCGCAGGAGCTTTTGTAAGTGTCGACCAGTTCGTGCGGCTCTTTAGCGCCGCCTTGGTAGGCGAGGTTGTAAAGATCGATGGCCAAGAGCGCCGGCCTTTGACCGATAAAGGTTTCGCGCTGATAGGGAACGTAGGTTTTTAAAATTTCCGGCGTGACGATGTCTTTCCAGCAATGATCTTCAAAATCAAAGCTCATGGGCGTCTCCTTGTCGAGAAGAAATGATTGTCCCCTCATCCTCCATCTATCTGCTGCTAAGCGGAGTTGTCAAGGAAGCGGACGAGGGACGAAGCGCGATGTTTCATAGGGCAGCGCCGCTCGTTGTCTACTCAGGAGGGCCGGCGTAAGGCCGATTTCCCGAGTAGCGCAACGCGCATATCGAGGGGTGCGGGAAGATTGACACCCCATCGTCGGTCGATTAAATGGTTGCGGGCAGATTTTTTTCGCATTGAAAGGAATCGTATGGGGAAAGATCAGAACAAATCGCGAATCCTAGCATCGATGATCAGCCGGCGACAATTCATCAAGCTCGCCACCGTGACGGCCACGGCTGGAGCGGCGCCTTGGTCGTCAGCACCGATCTTCGCCGCGCAGCCTGCGCGCAAGCGCATCGTGATTCACGGCGAGCGGCAGGTCACGAGCCTTGGATACCACAATCGGCGTGAGACCGAGCACGTCTCAATGGTCGATGCCGGACTGGTCGGGCAAAACCCGGTGACGCTGGAGCGTGTGGCAGTGCTCGCCGAAGAGCTGCCGTCGGTGAAAAAGGGCACCTGGAAAATCGACATGCAGAAAAAGACCATGGTCACGGTTTACAAGCTGCGGCCCGGTTTGAAATGGCACGACGGCAAACCGTACACCTCGAAGGACTTCGAGTTCGGCTGGCAGATCGCGAAGCATCCGGAATTTCCCATGCCCGATCGGCTGGTGCCGGATTTAATTTCCAAAATCGAAACGCCCGACGACCGCACCATCGTGATTCACTGGAACGATCTCTACAACGAGGCCTACGCGATTCAGTACACCCACGTGCGCGCGTTCCCGCGTCATTTGCTGCTCGACGCGTTCAGCGCCGGCGATATGAAAGCCTTTGCCAATCTGCCTTTCTGGAACAAGAACTTCATCGGTGCGGGTCCCTATCGCGTCGCGGAGTGGGACGCCGGCACGCGCATGGAGCTCGAGGCCTTCAACGATTTTCCTCTGGGGCGGCCGAAGATCGACCGGATAACCTACAAAACGGTGGAAGACACCAACACCAACCTTGCCGCCGTGCTCGCGGGTGAGGTGGATTTCTGCATGCGCAGCACGGTTTCCTTCGATGGTGCGATGATTTTGCGCGAGCAGTGGGAAAAAGCAGGAAAGGGCAAAGTTCTGATCAGCCCGGCGTCTTGGACCTGGCTGAGCTTGAGCCGTGACAATCCGATCTTCGGCGATGTGCGGGTGCGGCGCGCGCTGCTCCACGCAATCGATCGCGAGGCGATGGTGCAAAATATTTTTAAAGGCGAAAAGATCGTTTCGGACTTGCCGCTTTCCCGAGTGCGAAAAAGCTATAAAAAGGCTTTGGCCGCCTCGGCGGTCTATAAATACGATCCGGAGCGGGCCAAGAAACTGCTGACGGAAGCGGGTTGGACGCCGGGCGCGGACGGCGTGCTCACCAACGCCAAAGGCGAGCGCATGGAGTTTGAGTTTCGCGTCACCGCCGAGCGGCGCGATCACGAGCAAGCGCAGGCAATTATCGCCGATTACTGGAAAAGAATAGGCGTGCGGACGACGATCAAGAACATGCCGAATCGGCTGCTCAACAGCGCGGATAATCGCAACCGCTGGCCGGGAGCGTACATCGGTTCGCACAATGTCACGGTAGAAGAATGGCAAGAGCGGTTTCACAGTAAAAACATTCCGACAGCTGAGAATAAATATGCGCCGGAGAACGTGTCGGGTTGGAACGATCCGAAAAAAGACGTCATCCTGGACGAGCTCAACTCGATCGTCGCGCCAGCGCGCTCGGAACAACTGCAGATCGAGTTCTGCAAGATGTTCAGCGCCGCGCTGCCGCATCTGCCGCTCAACTATTCACCCGAAGTGTTGGTGATCAAAAGAGGCTTGACCGGCATCACGCCGCGCCAAGAAAGCGGCGGGCAGAACTCGAGCAGTTGGAACACGCACCAGTGGGATAAGATTTAAAAAATGCAGTTCGAATCGTTCAAGACGTTCAAACTGTTCTAGCAATGCAAACGGGATTCGCTCGCGAATCTCACTATTGAAAATAATGCTTCTTTACGTGAGCCGGCGGCTCCTTCAGTTGCTGCCGCTGTTGCTGGTGATCTCGGCATTGATATTCGGATTGCTCTATGCGATGCCGGGCGATCCGCTTTATCGTATGCTGCAGGATGTTCCTTTGCGACCGGAGGATTACGCGCGCCTGCGTAAGCTCTACGGCTTCGACGATCCCGTTTACGTGCAGTATTGGAAGTGGCTCTGGCAGCTGATCCAGCTCAACCCGGGCTATTCGCGCGAGTACGGGCAGCCGGTCTTCGATATCATCTGGCCCGCGCTCAAAAATACTCTGGTGCTGACGATTCTGGCCGTCGCCGTCGGTAAAAGCCTGGCGATCCTGCTGGGCATTTTTTCTGCCGTGCGCCAGTATTCACTGGGCGATTACCTTCTGACCGGCGTGACGTTCATCGCCTACTCGGTGCCGGGTTTCTGGCTTGGTCTCATGTTGATCATCGTTTTTTCCGTCAAGTTGGGCTGGCTGCCGACCTCGGGTATCGTCAGCACCGATCTGACGCCGGGAAGCTGGGAAGCGACGATCGATTGGCTGAAGCATTTGATTCTGCCGGTGGCCGTGCTGGCGATCTCAGAGATCATCCAGGTGCAGCGGTTCATGAGGTCGAGCATGCTCGAAGTCTTGCGGCAGGATTATCTCACCACGGCGCGAGCCAAAGGCTTGAGCGAAGGGACGGTAGTGGGACGCCATGCGCTCAAGAACGCCTTGATCCCGGTGGTCACGATTATCGCGGTGACGATGCCGCGCGTGGTGGGTGGCTCAACGGTGATCGAGACCGTATTCGCATATCCGGGCATGGGGCGGCTGCTTTACACTTCGATCATGGGCAACGATTACGTTGTGGCGATGACCGTGGTGATGATCATCGCGGTTACCGTGGTGTTTTTTATCCTGCTCGCCGACATCATTTATGGCTGGCTCGATCCAAGAATTCGCTATCAGAGCTGACACATTGGCCGTGCCGGTTGCGCCGGCCGGTTATTGGCGGGTCGTTTGGCAACGCTTCAAACGTCACCGGATCGCCTACATCGGTGCACTCTTGTTCGTCGCGCTGATTGTTCTGGTGATCGCGGGTCCTTACATGCCGCCGTATGAGCTCGATCAGATTTCTTTATCAGAGCGCATGAATCTGCCATCGGCGAAACACTGGTTAGGCACCGACGAGTTGGGACGGGATACCTGGGTGCGCATCATGCACGGAGGGCGCGTATCGCTCTCCGTCGGGCTCGCGGTTGGCATTAGCACGGTAATTCTCGGCGGGCTGATCGGCATCCTCGCAGGCTATATCGGCGGCGCAGTCGATAATCTGCTCATGCGGTTGGTCGATACCATTTACACCATACCGCGCATTGTGCTGTTGCTGGTGCTTTCCAAACTCGCGGGACCCGGTTTGTTGAATATTATCCTTATTCTCGTCGCGCTGGAGTGGACGAACGCGGCGCGCCTGGCGCGCAGCGCCGTGTTGTCGTTTCGCGAGCAGGAATTCGTGCTTGCGGCGCAATGCCTCGGGGCGTCGAGGTGGCGCGTCATGCTGCGCCACCTCTTGCCGAATTCTTTGGCGCCGTTGATCGTTGCCGCCACGCTGGATGCGGGCGCGGCGATTCGTGCCGAAACCACCTTAAGCTTTCTCGGCCTTGGGATCCAGCCGCCGACGCCCAGCTGGGGGAATTTGTTGACCCATGCGGCGACGAATATTTTTCTCGCACCGTTGCAGGTGTTTCTGCCGGGATTGTTTATTTTCTTTGCTTTGATCAGTTTCAATCTGCTTGGCGATGCGCTGCGCGACGCCCTGGATCCGCGGCTGGCCGAGCGCGGCAAATGATTTGCCGTTGCGTTAAAGAGGGCAGATACATAGGTCTACCTCTATAGTGGTGATTGTGCGCGGCATAGACATTATTTCGACGCGCCAAGGTTCTGGAGAAATCCAGACGTTTTCAGGTAATCCGCGAACGAATTATCGATGAACTCCGTGGCGCGCGCCTCTTTGGCGCGCGGGAACTCCTTCTCATCGAGATACATCAACTGACCCTGAATCGGCTCTGCGTGCATGGCAAGGTTGGCGTCCCAGTACGGTGCGAACTGCTCGTAGGTGCCGTCAATCATATTCGCATCGTTAGTGTCGGTGAACTTCGCGATCGCTTTTTTCGCCACGGCAGGATTCTGCCGCGCCAGGAGCGTGGCTTCCGCCGTTGCTTTGAGAAACGCGTAGAGCAAATTGGG
>JBIOXP010000661.1:0-3936 GCA_044869705.1 Binatia bacterium
GGATTATCGGTAGTTTTCGGCAGGATATCGGATTTGTGGGGACGCGAGAAAATGTTCGCCTTGGGGTTTGTCGTTTTTGCGACGAGCTCGCTTCTGTGCGGTCTCTCGCAAACCGTGCTGCAGCTGATCGTTGCGCGTTTCATTCAGGGCGTCGGCGGCGCGATGCTGCAGTCGTCGAGCCGAGCACTGGCTGCCGAAGCCGTAACCGAAGATCTCGCCGGTCGCGCGCAAGGCTACATGACGACTGCCCATCACACAGGATTTATCCTCGGGCCGAGCATGGGTGGATTGATGATCGATTACTTCAGCTGGCGCTGGAGCTTTTTTCTGCTGGCACCGGTTTGCCGGAACAGTGCTCGCCTTGATCAATACCAAGCGCCAAAAGCTCGTGCCGCAGCGCTACGGCGGCTCCATCGATTATCTTGGCGCCGCACTGCTGTTCGCGATCACGACTACGCTGCTCTTTTTATTCGACCGGCGCACGCATCAGATCGTCGGCACTCTGGTGCAGAGCGGAATGCTGATCACGCTCGCAATGTGTACGGTGGCATTTGTCATTCATGAATCGCGGACCAAAGCTCCGTTCGTCAATCTGGACCTGTTCAGAAATCGCCGCTTCAGCTTCAGTGTGGCGAGCTTGCTGATCGTTTCGATCTGCTATTCACTCACCGGTTTTCTGATGCCGTTCTATTTGCAAGATGTCCTGCATCTGAGTCCCACTCAAGTCGGGCTTTTGTTTATGGCGCCGTCGGTGCTGACCGTGGCGCTGGCGCCCGTGAGCGGATTTCTGACCGATCGCTTCGGACCGCGGATCCCCGCCACTCTCGGGGTTTTATTGATGATCCTATCTCTCGCGAGTGGCGGACTTTTGCGGGCCGACTCCCATTGGCTCCTCCCCGCAACATTGATCATCGTGGGCGCGATGACAAACGGCATTTTCAACCCGGCAAATTCTACCGCGATGATCAGCATGATGCCGAGGGAGCACCGCGGATTCGCTTCGGCTATGAATCACGTGACGTTCGGTTTCGGCAACGTCTTCGGCGTGGCGCTAGGCGGGCTCTGCATGTCGCTGGCGCTCGAGTTCCACACCGGGATAAAGGCAGCGGTGCTCACGGCGGAAAATCCCGCAGGTTTTGTCGCAGCGCTCAATACCACTTTTGTCGCGGCTATTGTATTGTGCGTCGTGGGCGTCTTCACGTCGGCGCTACGCGGCGCAGCCCAAGCGGCCTGACGCCAGCGAACATCGTTGCTTTTTTGTCCGCGCATTTAAAGCTTTGTTCCGAGGAGGTGCACATCATGAGTAGATTTTTCATCGCGGTTCTCGTTTCTATCTACGCGGCGTTTGTCGCGAACGATCTCGGAGCGCAAACTGTCAAAGCGGGATACGTCTCGAAGGACTTCAATTACCTGCCTTTCTTCATTGCGCAGAAAAACGGGTTCTACGCCAAGGAAGGCATTCACGTGGACCTCGTTAATATCGGCCGCGCCGACATCCAGCTTCAGGCCCTGGTGGCCGGCGAGCTTCACTTTGCCAATATCAACGCCGACAGCATCATCATCTGGGACGAGCGAACCAATGGCAACTTGAAAGTCGCAGCGGGATCGAGCAACTCGGCGCCATATCTTCTGATCGGCGCCAAGAACATAAAAAAAATTGAAGACCTGAAGGGCCAGAGGCTCGGTGTGGCGAGCCTGACCGGGGGTGCTACGTCGATCTTACTCGCCTATCTCAAAAGCAAAGGATTGGTGCACCCGCGGGATTTTTCGCTCTCGATCATTGCCGGCGGAACGCCGGCGCGGTTGGGCGCGCTGGACAGTAACGCTATCGCGGGAGCGGTGCTGGGAATTCCGTTCGCCGATGTTGCCCTCGACAAGGGGTTTAACCGTCTCGGCGATACTACGGAAGTGATTGCGAGCTATCAGTTCAACAATATCAACATCAATCCGTCTTGGGCGGAAAAGAACCGCGCGGCCGTAGTGAGTTTCATCAAGGCCCATATCCAAGCCTTGCGCTGGATCTTCGATCATCAGGGCGAGGCGGCGGAATTTGTCACCAGAGAGTTCGGCTTGCAATCGAAATATGCGCAGCGCGGCATCGAGTACTACACGAAAAACAAAGTTTATCCCATCAACGGCGATGTGACGCTGAATGGACTCAAAGTCAACATTGAAGTGCAGGCGCAAGACGGCATTATCAAAGGCGCGCTGCCGCCGCCGGAAAAATACATCGATTTAAGTTATCTGCGTCAGGCGCAGAAGGAACTCGGCCTGTGAGAGGTGCAACGTGAAGAGCCATTGCCGGTCCGACGCAATTTGTCGGCGACCGGTTTAATCGCGTAGCTTCTCCCAGCCAAACATCTCTATACCGGCCAAAGATGCGCCACTGCTGGGCGTGCGTTATCGTTTGTCTCATTTTCCTTGTCGCCTGTTCGGGTGCGGGAAACGAGCCGATTCCCGGACAACCCGCTCATCACGTGGTGGGCGGTTTTCGCAACCTCAATCCGAAATTTCGCCGGCCCTCGACGTTTACGCGCTGGAGCTTTATGGTGCGGCGGTTCGTATCGGCTTCCTTATCGCCAAGGCATTTCGAGGCGCCGCGAACCGCGAACGACGGCGCGCTTCTGAGGGCGGGCGGTATGAATCCGAGCATTACCTGGGTCGGACACGCGACCGTGCTGCTGCAGATGAACGGCGTCAATGTGCTCACGGACCCGCAGTGGGGTGAACGAGCCAGTCCGGTATCGTGGGGCGGCCCGCGCCGCCTGAGCCCTCCCGGGCTTGCCTTCGAAGATCTGCCGCGCATCGATGTCGTTTTGATTTCCCACGATCACTACGATCATCTGGACCTCGATACGGTAAAGCGGCTTGCTGCCGCGCACGATCCGCTGTTCCTGGTTCCGCTCGGTCTCAAGGCATGGTTTGCCGAGAACGGAATCACGCGCGTCGAAGAAATGGACTGGTGGCAGGAGCGCGAATACCGCGGATTAAAGTATGTCTGCTTGCCCGCTCAGCATTTCTCCCAACGAACGTTAACCGACGCCAACCAGCGACTGTGGGCCTCCTGGTCGGTATTGAGCGCCCAGCGGCGGTTTTATTTCTCCGGTGATACCGGATATTTCACGTTCTTCAAGGAAATCGGCCAGCGACTGGGTCCTTTTGATGTCGCTGCGCTTGCCATCGGCGCTTACGAACCGCCGGAAATGATGAGCTTTGTGCATCTCACGCCGGAACAAGCGGTGCAGGCATTCGTCGATCTCAACGCCCGCGCGTTGCTCGGCATCCACTGGGGTACTTTCGACCTCGCGGAAGAGCCGCTCGACGAGCCGCCACAGCGGATGCTAGCCGAGGTGCGCCGCCGCAAAATCGATGCGTCACGCGCGTGGATCTTCAAGATTGGCGAAGCACGGCCATGGTAATGGTCGCGGTGCTGCGTCGCCGAGGAAAGACCGCGGGTCCAACAGCACCGCGATGAGCTTTCTTCGCCAAAGCTGCGCACCCATGGCGTTTGACAGACGTCCGAATGCCAGCCATTGTATAGGATAAATGATCATACCGATGGAGAAGAATATGAAGACACTGCGATTGGAAACCACTGCGCCGTTTCAAGGCTTGGCCGAGCTGGTGGCCTATGACGAGGGTTTGTTCGACAAAGAAGGGCTTCAGATCGAGTGGATGGACCGTGAGCAAGGCCTCGACAAAAGCCCACAGCTACACATCACGCATCATAAGGACGCTTCACGCTATACAAGTCACGGACGGATGATGGAATCCGGCCAGGCTGATCTCTACAACGCTTGTGAATGGGGCAATTTCTCGCGTGTTGAAACGACCAATGTCAGCAGCCGGCAGATGGGCCGTCGTTCCATGGTGAATTTTGCCGGGATTGTCGTTGGCGAATTGCTGCGGCACCTGTACCGGCGAATCTCCGCGAAC
>JBIOXP010000662.1:0-6907 GCA_044869705.1 Binatia bacterium
CCCGACAAGTGGGGCGATCTCGACGCCGCGAGCAAAGTCTGCTCGGTTGGTAGCCAGCAATCGCCAATCGACATTGTCGGGTCAATCAAGGCGCAACTGCCGCCGCTCAGGATCGCCTGGGGCAAGACCGCCGACAGCATTGTTAACAACGGTCACACAATCCAACTAAATGCCGCCGAGGGCAGCACGCTCAGTTTCGGCGGCGAGCCTTATAAGCTCGTCCAGTTTCATTTCCATCATCCGAGCGAGCACCTCATCCGCGGCAAGAGCGTTCCGATGGAAGTGCACTTTGTCCACGCTCATGCTTCGGGCGCGCTCGCCGTGGTTGGTACGCTGATGGTGGCGGGAAAGCGCAACCCGGTATTCAGCAAGATCATCGCAACCATGCCAACGCATGAAGGTGAAACCGTCAAGGCCGACCCGGCTATCAACCCGAACGGATTCTTGCCCGCGCGGCTCACCTACTATCGCTATCCTGGCTCGCTGACGACACCGCCCTGCTCCGAAACCGTCGAGTGGCTGCTGCTTACCGACCCCATACAGGTCGCCGACGCGGACATCGACGGCTTCGCCAAACTCTATGCGATGAACGCGCGCCCGGCCCAGAAGGCGAACCGCCGTGCCGTGCTACGTTCTAGCTGATGGCCGGACGAGGGGCGGGTCTGCACAATGTCCGCTTTGGGTCATAAGCAGACGTATGCGCCGCAATAAGCGATGTCCGCTTTACCCCAAATAGCGACCGCAAAACCGGACATGCCGCGATGGTGATGTCTGCTTCACCCCTGAAAGCGGACGTGTACGGTGCACTAGCGAATGTCGGCTATGGGCCGGAAGCGGACATCAGCGGCCTAATGTGCCATCATCATAAGGCATGTTGCGGCAGCAGGCAGCAATTGGGATTTCCGGTAGAGCCTCGAAGCGAAGTTTGAAAAATGGTCAAGATAGATTGCCTAATGGGGACCTGCGGACGCCATCGGCTCGCTCGCGAGGCACTAGCCTGTTTTCTGCAGCAGACCGCCCTCTCGAACGCTACGCTGCTGATCTACAATCAGCACCCAGTGGCACTTCATTTCGACCATGCGCGCGTACGGATTATTAATGAGGCACCGCCCCCAGGTTCCCTACGCCACCTTAAAAGGCGAATGATTGAGCTTGCCGATCCCTCTGCAGAATTTATTCACTGGTGGGACGATGATGATCTCTATTTGCCCTGGCACTTGCGCGATTGCCTCGATCACATCGGTCAGAGCGTCGCATGGAAGCCCGCGTCGAGCTGGTTTCTCTCCGAGAAAAACGTCTTCTCTCGCGAACGCAACACTTTCGAGGGCTCATGGATGATGCGGGCCGACTATCTAAAGGCGGCGCCCCTAGACACGCACCCGACCTACACAGATCATCCCGTTTTTTGGCAGATCAGCGAGGCCGGAAAGCTGGCAAGGACCGAGCTCGCCGGGCGCACTTCGTATATCTATCGCTGGGGTATGGGAATTCAGCATTTGAGTGGCTATGGCAGCGGCGATGAAGAGGAACAGCGCGCGAATCTTGAGCGATGGCGAGCCAACAGCACTGACGTATGTCCAAATAGCCGGCTTGTACCAGCGGATCTCACCCCGCGCTGGCGGCAATTTCTCGACGCCACCCGGGATCAGGTCACTGCTGAAGAATGCGAGCTAAATCGGCACGCTCTGGTTTTGGCGCTATCCCAAGCTCCCGTTTGATCGCCGTGAAAATGCGCGCTGCGGTCTCGTGACCGAGCAACTCGGCAAAATGGGCTGCCAAGGGTCAAAAGTGAACATCTAGCACTTTATTCAATCACCTTATCCGCGCGTGCGATGAGCGTCGGTGGCATTGTGAGACCAAACGCCTTTGGCACCGCCGCAGGCGTCAGCCAAAGCGTCAGATACAAATAGATAAACACTGAGATCCACGCGATCCATTCCCAAAACGCGAAGCTCAAATAAACCGGAATACCAAATTCCGCCCAGTGTGGTCCCACCCATCCCAATTGATTCGGGACAAAGTAGAGATAACCCTGACTCAACGCTGCGCCGATCATCGGAGCGCCTGAGACCAAGAGCATCAGTCCCATTGCCCATTGAGGCATCGGCCGGCGGCGCTGAATTTGCCAGGCCAGCGCTAACCAGAATCCGACGACACCGAGAAACAAACCAAAAAATCCGACGAGCGCCATGTACTCATGGGCTTTGTGAATTTGGTTTGAGAGGTTTCGAAACAGGCTTCTTTCAAACGCGATGGTGATTCCGGCGATCAGTCCGACATAGAGCGCGTAGTATGAAAATATGCAAGTTCGCCGAGCAGCATCTTGAAGACGCGCCCGAAAATAGCCGGGAAGCGGAAGCAACATCGCGCCCGTGATTCCCATCGCAATGCAGTTGTAAATATTTGCGCCGGGGTTACTCACTTGCGACGTCAGATTAGAAAGGACTTGGTAGCGCCAATCGTAGGGACCCGGGAAGCCATTCCAAGACAACGCTGTTCCCAGAGCGAGCACCGCCATGGCGGTCGGGTACCAGACCATCACGAGAAATTTTTTTTCAAATTTCAATCGCGTGCTCCGAACGGAAGGCGACCGGCCATGAGCTCCGCAATCGAATGCGTCGCGGGGATTCGCCAGTAGGTCGGGCCGCTATTGGCGATTGCCGAACCGACGATGGCGCCAGCCGCATGCTACCCCCGAAACTCAGACGCAATCGTAGCGGTGCAAATGAGGTCCGTTAAGGGGGCATTCAGACGTCCGCATATGCAGCGCACCAACGCATTTCCGCCCCATTCTCGAGGGGAGTTTTGAGGTTTATTGTATAGCTCACGCGGTCGGCCCAGCTCTACGCCTATCGGTTTGTAACTCGCGATTTGCCTGCATCCCCGCAAAGGCTTATCGACGTGGTGAAGGCGCAATTGCGCAGGCAATCACATCTCAGATTGTAAGCATGCGGATCATACGTGGACGGAAGGCCGTAATCACCGGCGCGGCGTCGGGCATAGGCAAAGCGCTCGCGGTCGCGCTCGCGGCCGCGGGCGCGGACTTGTTTTTGATCGACAGAGATGCTGACGGCATAAAGAGCGTTGCGCGAGAGGCCGCAGGCCACGGCGTAGAGGTCGTCATCGCAGTTTGCGACCTCACGAAACCGGAGGACATAACAGCGACAATCAACCGTGTGCTCGCTACATGGGACCGCGTGCACATCCTCGTTAATTGTGCCGGTGCACTCAGTTACGGAGCGTTTCATCACACTACGGACGAAAGGTGGCGCCAGACCATCGCTGTCAATCTGCTGGCGCCGATGCAGATTATCTACCAAATGCTCAACACGCTGCTGGGCGCCGATGAGGGGCATATTCTCAATGTCTGCAGTTTTGTGGGCCTGGTACCGGTCAAAAAAATGCCAGTCTACCAAGCGAGCAAATTCGGACTTGTGGGGTTCACCCTCGGGCTACGCACTGACTACCATCGCGAAAACTTCGGTGTGACGGCACTTTGCCCAGGTTTCGTCCGCACGCCGATGCTTGCGAATGTTGCGGATTCGGAAACCCACAAGCCGCCACCAGTGGCGCCGGCCCTCATGTGCTCGACCCCCGAGGTTGTAGCGGCAGCGGCGCTCAGGGCCATCCGCCACAACCATGGACTCGTTGTTGTTGGCCCGTTTGCGAAAATAACGTGGTGGCTCATGCGGCTCAGCCCCACGCTCGTCGATTGGTGCAACCGCGAGGGATGGCGCCGTCGGGGAAAAACCGCACGATCGGACCGGCTGAACCCCAGGCTCGTCGAATGGCTCAACCGCGAACGATGGCGCGGTCGAGGAAAAATCACAGGGTCAGATCACAACACTTGAAGGGCGCAGAATAGACCGTGCCTTCAGAGCGAGATGATCTTCCGTCGTAGTTTTGACTCGCAGTCAAAGTGAGGGCACCTCCTCCAGTTTGATTCGGTGCCAGCTACAATTCAACCATGCTATAGCTTTATAAATTTGGAGGGTTCTACCTGTCTCTACTTACAGACTGGATTGTTTATGTTGCCGACCCGCTCGGTTCACAATCCCGGCCGCCGCGACGTCAACTAAAACCGACTCTCTGCAATGAACTGATCGAGCAGGCGGATGCGCACGGCGTACTCGGTGCGCTCCTTCGCAATTTTTCCGCTTTTTCAAACAATCCGGATTTTTCGATCGGGCGCGATATTGCGCGCCGACGGCATCGCGTCAACACGGCATTCTCCTTGATGCTGACTCGGGAGGCCGACGACCTGATGGCTTGCGTTGGTGATCTGCCGGCCGCGGTCGTTAAAGGACCGATTTTTGCTCGCGCCCTCTACCCAGAACGATCGCTTCGAAATTTCGGGGACATAGATGTCCTCATCGCGCCGGAGGCAATTCAGCGCTTCAACGCGTTGCTCTCTGATCGAGGTTTTTTTCTGGGTGAAGCCAGCCCGGCAAACGCTCCTAGAGAGTGGAAATGGATCCACCGCAACAATGAACAGCTGATGATCGAGGTGCAGACTGATTTGATTCATGCCGACAGTCTGAGGCGCGTGGTATCGTTGCCGTATGAATTGATTGCGGCTGCACCCGAAGCTCCGGCCACGCTGTTGCTCATCGCGCTTGTTCACGGCGGAGCACATCACTTCGAAAGATTGCAGCATGTCGTCGATATCTGCCAATCGGCCCGAGTCCTGGCCGCACCTGAGGAGGAGAGTCGGTTTGAGGACCTGGTGGAGGCTGCAAATGCTCGGTTCATCGCCGTGGCCGGTCTTGAGCTCGCTGGACGCATTTTCCGCGAGCCGCGTTGCACCAGCATTGCGCGTGAGCTTGGATTGGTGCGTTACACTGGTCTGGCAGGCCTCTTGCTTGGGAAGGGTTCGGTGATGTCGACTATGGACAAAAATCGTGCCCGTCACGGTTGGCGTCGACAAGCGTTTCGCTGGTTGATGAAGCGGGGCAATCCGATTTTAAATTGATCTACCACACGGGTCGTTTAAAATTGTCGAATGTTCTAGTCTGAGATGCCAAAGATATTCCACGACGAAAGAGCTTTCCGTGATAAATCTCGAAGCAATCCCACATCAGCACCATGATTTCCAAGTCGAACAAATCGACGGGGAAACTCTGCTTTACCAACACCAGCTAAAGAGGGTGATCTATCTAAATGAAAGTGCTGCCCTCGTATGGCATCTGTGCGACGGGCAGCGTTCGGTGGCCGATATCATTGAATTGCTTGTCGACGCCTACCCGGACACCGAAGATGCAGTGCGCGCAGACGTCATAGAGGCGATCGATGGCCTTTTTCTTGAAGACGCCCTCTACATCGCACCGGCAGGTGTGCCACTTCCATCAAAATAGTTCTGTTGAAAGCTAGTTGCGTCCGGAGGACTGGCCGACTTTCTCTTTGAGAAAAGCAATGATTTCGCCGCCCCTTGGTTCGCCAATCAGTTCGCGGAAATGCTCCTCCATCTCCGTTGTCGGTAAATCAAACTCACGGAAGCCGACCAGGTAGTTCCAAATGCGGTCTTCAAGAATATTGCGATAGGGCACGCCCGTCGGCCTGTTGAAGCGGTGAACCCAACGCAAGAACGGCAGACACAATGTACGCGCGCCGGCCCGGCGAAACTTCTCATGAATGTACCCTTCCTCGCCACCGAAGCCGCGAAATGCCTCATTGAAACCGGGCCAGGCACTGCGCCGACAGGCAAACAACCCCATTCCCTGAATTGAAATCTCGAATGGCGGAGCATCGGGGTCGGCTGCAAGCCCGTTATCATCCCATACGCCGAACATGCCGTGGCTCCATTCCGGTCGGAAATGCGTCGAAACACTTTTGAGGTTATCCTTTAGCAGCGGTCCTTGAAGAAGGTCGGGTGTTGCCGGGTTCTCGGAAAAATAACGAAGCAGCCGAGCCACCGCGCCAGGCACGACAAAGACGTGACAATCCATACATAGCACAAACTCACCGGCTGCTTCTTCGAACACGCGTCCCTTCACGGCGGTGCCAGAGCGGGTGGATTCTGGAATGTAGCGATAGTTCGGAATGTGGTGCTCCAGCGCCTTAAGCGCGTCGGCGCATGCTCCCCTCGGATGGTTGTCGACCACGATAAACTCGCTCTCGTTGACGATTTCCGGGTGATACAGCCGGAGCGCCTGCAGGCTAAAATACACCCCATCGTAGTCGTCATAGGTCGCCATACCGATTGTCAGCCTGGGTGTTCCCCGGCGCGGCGTCGGAGCGGGAACCGGATGGCGTTTTACCGGGGCAATCGGGGCAGCGTTCGACTTCATCTGGGATCCGGAAAAAGCCGCCAAAAACCGCCGGGCCTGGGCGCCATCCATGCCGCCGTCCAGGACCAACTTCGCGAGCGTATCGACGACGTCGTCGAGCTGCGTGAAAGCGCCATAGGTAAGTTCAACAGCGGGAACGCGCCGGACGAGCCTATTAACTGCCGCAAACCAACCATCGGCGAGGTTATGAGTATTACCAGTACAAGTTGCTAGTCGAACGCAGGCCTTTGCTGGGCTGATCGACTCGATCGCGAGACTAACGCCGGGTTTGAACGCGGGGAAAATGATGAGGCCACATGGCAGGTCCCCGAGCCGCGCGATGGCCGGATTTTCCGGCTGGATCATCAAGGCTGACCCAGCTTGACGCATCGTGAATTCGGCAAACCGCGGAAACTGTGAAACGGCCGTATCGGCACCGGGTCTCAGCATCAACGAACGCGGAAAGCCGACAATTGCTTCACCGTCGAGAACGGCGAGCTCATCGGTCACATAGTCGAAGCCTTTGCTGACGAACCAAGCAGTGAGCGACGATTTGCCGGCGCCTGAGTTGCCCGGAATCAAGACGGATCGGCCATTCCATCCAACCACGCCGGAATGCAGCGACACACCAGTATCGACGC
>JBIOXP010000663.1:0-6416 GCA_044869705.1 Binatia bacterium
GAAGAAAACGACCTGATGACTGAGACCGGTCCGGGAACGCCGGGCGGCGACTTTATGCGACGCTACTGGCACCCGGTAGCGCTTTTGGAAGAGTTGCCGGCTGACGGGCCACTGCGCGTGAAGATCATGAGTGAAGATCTTGTGCTTTTCCGCGATGACGCCGGGCAGCTCGGGCTGTTGGGGCTCCACTGCGCGCATCGCCGCGCGGACTTGAGCTACGGTCGGGTGGAGAACGGCGGGTTGCGGTGTCTCTATCACGGCTGGCTTTATGATCGGCATGGCCGTTGTCTCGAGCAACCCTGCGAACCTGCGGAAAAGCGATTCTGTGAAAAAGTGCGCCAGATCGCGTATCCATGCGAAGAGCACGCTGGAATTGTTTTCGCCTACATGGGACCCGGCGAACCGCCGCTTTTTCCCGCCTACGAGCCGTTCCTCGCGCCACCCGGGCACGTGCTGGTCACGAAAATTTTTCACGAGTGCAATTACTTTCAAGCCAACGAAGGAAACCTCGACCCTAGTCACGTTTCTTACCTTCACCGCCAAGGAAACGTCCCACAAAATTTAAAGCGGCCGGTGGAAGGAGCCGACGGTAAGCTACCGCTGGCCCTATATGAAGCCGACAGGGCGCCGCATATCGATGCCGAAGAGACGCATTATGGGGTGCGGATTTTTTCGACGCGCAGCATTGAAGCCGATCGGACGTTTTTTCGTGTGACCAATTTTATCTTGCCCAATAAAGCGACGATTCCCGGTCCCATGTCCGGGGATGGTTACAATCTATACTGGCACGTGCCGGTCGATGACACACATCACTGGCGCTATGACATCGTGTTTCGCCGCAGCGCGCCCATGGAGCAAAAGGATATCGAGCGCAATAACGAGATCCTCGAAGAACTCACTGCCGATTATCGGCCGAAGCGCAACAAAGCCAATCGTTATCTGCAGGATCGTGAAGCGATGAAGACCTGGAGCTTTTCCGGAATGGGGAGGATCTTTAACGTTCAGGACACCGCCATCGTGGAAGGTAGCGGTCCCATTGTGGATCGTACACGGGAATTCTTGGGACCGAGCGATCGAGCGATCATTCTTGCCCGGCGCCAGGTTCTGAAGGCGATTCGGGAAGTTCAGGCCGGTGGCGAGGCGCCACACGTAATTCGAAGCGCGAAGGAAAACCGCTTTCCGGATCTAACGGTGATTTCCGAGGTGGTTGCGGACGCCGGCGACTGGCGGATCCACTGGAAGAACAAGCTCGCTAGCCTGCGCTAGGACCCTCACCCCTGCCCAAACGGGCGCAGCATGCTGCGCCCCTACTGCTTCAAACCTTGGTGTGCTTCGCGGCGCCTCGTAAATAGGATTGGAGGAAGATCTCTCACGGAGGTACCCTCAGTGCACCGAATGTGTTCGAGACGACACGGATTGTCATTCCGAGCAGAACAGAGTGTGTGAAAACTCATCTCGCTCATTTGTCATCTCGAACGCCAGTGAGAGATCTTGCATTTTCAACCACGTCAAAAGACAAGATTTCTCCGCTTCGCGTCGAAATGACAATTTCACAGAGTCTGGCGGTACGCGAGGAATCTTTCCCTGGCATTTTCAACCTGTGTGCGCGAGCGACGGCTCAAAAAATTCGTGGTAAGTTTCTTGTTTCACGCCGCATCGAGATGAAAAAATTTGACCGCATTCCCCGCCAGCATAGCGCTTCTCTCATCCTCCGGAACGCCGGCGAATTGCTCTTCAACCAGTTCCAGCGACTTCGGCCAGCGGGTTACGATGTGGGGGAAATCCGTCGACCACATGATTTTGTCGACCCCCACCATATGACGGAGCTGGACTCCAACCGGATCGTCGAACACGCCCCAATGAGCATGTTCGCGTAGGTATTGGCTGGGTAATTTTTTCAGCTTCGGCAATCCCAAAAGCTTTTCCGCCCAGTGGCAGTTGACTTTATAAGTCTGGTCCATTTGCTGGTAAAAATACGGAATCCAGCCGATGTTGTTTTCCGCCCAGTATATTTGCAACTTCGGAAAACGATCGAACACACCCGTGAAGATTAACTGCGTCGCCTCCACCGCTCCGCAGTGATAGATCCCCTGTCGAGCGAAGCGCTGGAGAAAATCGAATGGGCGCTCTTCGCCTTCCGGGTCCTTCGGATACTTCATCAAATACACATCGCGCTCATCGGTCCGCCGTGGAAATGATGTGTGGATCGTAATCGGCATATCGAGATCAAGCGCCGCCGCGTAGAACTTGTCGTCCTCAGGAGTTGGACTGGCCCTACCGCTGGGAAAGGTATGCAGCCGAACGGCCTTGAAGCCTTTTTCTTTGCACCGGGTCATCTCCGCGATGTTTTCGTCTGCGCCGATATCCGGCATGACGGCAACGCCGATCAAGCGATCGGGATCGACCGCGCAATACTCTTCGATAAAATAGTCATTGAACGCCCGGATAATTGCCAGAAAGGCTTCGCGATCCTTGATCTTGGGATTGCGCGCTTCGCTTGCGAACAACAACTCGCCATCGATTCCATCGGTTTCTTGTTCACTGATTCTTTGCTGGGGTGAGCCGGCCCCTACAGAGCCTTCAAAGTTCAGATGCACGGGATTGAAATCTTCCGGTGATTTTCCCGCGAACAGGTTCGTGCCGCGGTATTCGAGCGGCTGTCCTTCCTCTATGATTGCATCGCGACCATCGGCGAGCTTGATCCGCCGCGGCGCGCGATCGCGAAACTTTGCCGGTACTCGGTGGGTCCAGGTTTCCGGCAGCGATTCAAAGTGGCTATCGGCGGAAAAATACCGATATTTATGAGCCATCGAGTGCTAATCCTTTCACTTTCAATCGGCGCTTTGTTTGCATCGAATCCAATGCCGCTATTTAACCAGCAGCTCTTTCATGATCTTTTCCATGGCCTTGGAAACACGATCGGTTTGCTCGGCCGTCACGACGTATAGCGGCACGCCGCGCTCCTCCAGGTTAGCCAAATCGTCGTAGATCGCGCGCGCGCCTTTCCTTCTCGGAATCCGCCCCGTTCCGGAAAGTATCTTGGCGCCTTCCGCGGAAAGAACGAAGTCGACGAAAAGCGCGGCCGCATGTGGATGCGGTGCATTGATATTAATGCCGTAGTTGCCGCCGGCCAGCGCGGGTGTCGGATTGGGAAACACGATCTCGGCCGGACAGCCCTTCTGCTTCATTCGCAAGATCCCGTCCGGATAAACTTCCGCCGCGATCTTGAATTCGCCGGCGCACAAAAGCTGCCCCTGGAGCGTGTGGCCGCGTCGGACAGAAGCTCCATTGGCCAAAAGCTTTTCCACGAACTCGCGGGTCTTCGCTTCGCCCCAAGCCGAGAGCCAGGTGAGCATCGCGCGCTCCGGCTCGAGATCGATAGTCACGGCGCCCTTCCACTTGGGATCCAGGAGATCGCTGTAGTTTTTGGGAGCCTCTTCTTTTTTGACCAGCTCGCGGTTGTAAGCGATCGTCGCGAGACCGAGGCTGTCGGCGTGAAAATAGCCGTCCTTATCGTATTGCTCGCGCGGATAATTCTGCGCTTCCGGCGAGTGATAGCGCGCCCAGATGCCGGAACGCTTGAGCGCCATCACGTTTTCGGTGCCAACGGAAATCACATCGGCGGCGAGCCTGCCCGTCCTATGCTCCATCATGGTGCGCACCACCAGCTGATTGCCGCTGCCCCGATAGAAATCCGCTTTGATGAACGGATAGCGGGCGGTGAAACCCTTGACGTAAGCCGCGATCAATTCCGCGGCGGAAATGGAATAGTAAGTAAACGCTCCTTCGCGTCGCGCGCCTTCTTCGAGCCGCGCTTGACGTTGCGGCGGCGGCAGCTTGTTAACCTCCGCATACAGAGCTTCGGACGACGCAGCGTGCGCTGCCGTAGCCCGAGTGGACATCAATGTAAGAAACGTAATGACGATGAGTTTGTTCAGCGCCATCTCAGCCTCGATCTTCGATCCTCAACCGAAATCACTTCATCGTACAATGCGGATGATAATCCATTTTGCAGCGCGCATTGGCTTTTTTCATCGCCGCCTCGAATTGCGCATGGATCATCGGATCTTCGTCCTCGTACTCGATTTGATCGCCACCTTCCTTGACGCTCTTGTAGATGTACGCCTTGCCGCCGGCTTTTGGTTTGTCACTGCCCCAACCGATGGCGAGAAAGAAGACCGGTTCAGCGCCGCCGTTAAAATGCTGATGAAACCACATCTCCGGCGGCACAAAAACGCTGCCGGGGCCCCACTCGAGCCGTTCCATAGCCTTGCCTTCCTGCCACATGAGTGAGTAGCCCGTGCCGCGAATGATGAGAACGTGAATACCCGGGCCATGGCGGTGTGCCTTCTTATAGGCGCCGACGCCCCATAATGATACGTGCGACTTCACGGTGTTGTTGACCATGCGAAACACCGTGCTCTTGGCGCCGCCGCCGCGATCAAAGCCGCTCGCAAACATCTGACACACGCGCACATCGGCGATAAAATTGGTCGACCACTGTTGCGTCGGCGCCGTTTGCTTGAAGTAGCCTTCCTCGCCGTTGTAACGATCGCGAAAAACAAACGGATTGTCGAAAACAAACTCGTAGTTGTTGAAGGTGTCGATGACGCGCGGCGCACTGGTCATCGCTATGTAGCGCGCCGGTTCCATCCCGGAAGCGTTATGATGTTCGTGCCATGCGTTCATCGGAATCGAAAAATAGCTCCCCTCTTGCCACTCGAAGGTTTCCTTCTTCTCCGCTTCGATCCATATCGAGCTCGCGCCCTGACCTTTGAGAACATAGATCGTTTCCTCGAACAGATGCCGGTGAGCTTTGAGCGATTTCCCCGGAGGTATTTCCGCCACATAGGCGTCGTTGAAGCCGCCGGTTCCATCGAGGTTCAGAAACGCCGCCGAACCCGCGCCGCTCGAAAGCCAAGGAACGAGCTCGAGGTCGTAAAGATTTTCGACGATCAACCCGCGATACGTCGGCAAACCTTCCGATTCCTTCCACTGCTCATAGGGAGACTTATAAGCGCTGCGTTGTTTAACTTCTTCTTCGATGCTCAAGGAAGCGTTTCCCATAAATTTCACTTTCCTAAAGGAATGCGGCTCGCCCTTCTGCGAAAACTTCGGTTTGGGCGCGCTGAATTCAACGTTCAAACGTAATCCGCATGTTCTCCCTGGTGCGTCAACGAGAGTCCCAAATTATCCATAGCCAATCGCGTATTGATGCCGAGAATGCGCAAAGGTTCGCTTCCGGTGTTGAAATATTGGTGCCACTGAAAGACCGGAATCGAGAGCACGTCCAATGTATCGAAATTGAATTCTTTGTCTTCGACGATGATCTTGCCCTGCCCGCCGACGATCAGGTCAATTTCATCGTAAAGATGCCGGTGCGCTCCGGAGCGTTTGCCCGGGGGGATTTCCGCCATCACAACCCCGAGCGCTTTGCTGTGGCAGCCAATGCGAGGATCGACGACATAGGCGAGATTTCCCATCGCGGTCGGTTCGAAAACCAGGTCCTTCTGTCTGACGAGCACTTTGCTCTTCCGCCTGAGCTGCTCTTCATGCATCGCGAAAGCCACCTGTTCCGCATACATTTCAGCCGTGCGGTTATGCGGCGTTTTCCCGTTATCGAGCTGCCCTCCGCCGCCTGGAATGAGTGTGTTGCGCGCGTCTTCACCCTCCTGAGCATAGATCCAGAATTCGGGAAAACGCTCGTCCTCGTAAACCGCTTGACCCAGAGCCAGGGATAACGGACCGGTGGTGGAGGCGATGCGCAAGACCGGTTCGTCGCCGTCGTTGACATGTCGATGCCAGGAAAACATCGGCACGCTGAGCAGGTCGCCGGGTCCCCAGTCGTAACGCTCGCCGTCAATGATGCTGTGGCCATGGCCTTTCAAAAAATAAATAATCGCCTCCACCGTATGGCGATGGCCGAGCGTCCGCCAATCCTGACCCTCTTCGGTGTGCGGCGGAATGATATCGTACCAAAGTCGATGCGTGTGATTGTTTGAGCCGAGACGCGCGTCCACCACGTAAATGTGTTTGTGTTGGCCGAGCTTTTTTTCAATTTCCGGCCATTTGAACAGCACGTCTTGGCCTTTGCGCCGGCCCTGCTCGTCTTTGGCAAAGCGCACGCTATGCATGAGCAATTCTGTGTGTTGTTCTTTGACGGACTTAACTTCCATGCATCCTCCTGGCGAAATGAAGCACCTGGTTGAGAGTCGCAAGAGCTTCGAGTAATGCCGTCGACTTTATCGCAAGGCGGTCGGCTTTCCAACAATCTATAGTACTGTGCGAGACGCGAGAAGGACTGCCTATAATCTCTCTACGACACAAGTCTCCACGAAGTCAGGCCCACTGACAGAAAATGAAACCTGCGCAATACGCGCAGCTCGTCACCTCCGGATGCTTTACTCGGGGGTCCA
>JBIOXP010000664.1:0-2412 GCA_044869705.1 Binatia bacterium
ATACGGCAGCGCTGCTCGCTGCCTACTCAGGATGATCGGATGAGCCGATTTCCCGCGGCCTTCGCTACTCTTCTTCGGCGGCTACTCAGGAACCGGCCATCCCGAGTAACGGCCACAGGCCGTGTAACGAGGGAAGCGGGTATGAGGGACGCGACCGGTTAGAATGGCTGTAGTTTTCACACAGTGGTCGAGCTGTTTGACACCTTTGAGATTTACTTGTTACGGTCGCGCTGATATTTCGGAAAAAAACATCCAAGGACGCGATGACACTATCCCGTTATCAGTTGCTCGCATGTGCTTTTTTGATTGGAGTTCTTCAGGCAGATCTGCGAGGCGCAGACGCGCCATCGCTCAAAATCCCCTACGTCTCCCTGTCTCCGACCGCCGGACCTCTCTGGATCGCCTACGAAACGGGATCATTTAAGCGCAACGGCATCAATGCTGAGTTGCTTTACATTCCGGGTGGATCGACGATCATCCAGGCAATCATTTCAGGCGATGTAAAGATCACCAATATGGCTCCGCCCTCGGCGATCGGAGCTTGGGCAAAAGGCTTCGATCTGACGTTGGTCGCGAGCGGCGTCGATCAGCTATTGGAAACCGTGGTTACGGGAGCTGCGATCAAAACCCCAGCCGATCTCAAAAATAAGAAAATCGGCGTTAGCCGTTTCGGCTCGCTGACCGATATGGCGCTACGTGAAGCGTTGCGCCATTACAAGCTGGTTCCCGATAAAGACGTCACGATTCTGCAGACCGGCGGTGAAGCGACGCGATTCGCCGCTCTCACTTCCGGCGCCATCGACGGCGCCATGCTTTCCGGTGATAAACTCGTGCAGGCGGAGAAATTAGGTTATCACGTGACCATCGACTTGAGCCAACTGCCGATCTACTACCCGGTCAACGGCGTAATCACGTCGCGGAAGTTTCTTGCCGGCAACCGCGATGTTGCGAGAGGCTTTCTCAGAGCGTGGGTGGAAGGAATCAAGATTTTTAAAACCGACAAGGATCAATCCCTGAAAGTGCTGGCCAAGTATCTGAAGGTGCAAGACCGCGATATACTGGAAAAGAGCCACGACATTTACCGTCCCGTTTACAAAAAAATTCCCTACGGTGACCGGCGCGCGGTAAAGTTTGCACTGGAACAGATGGCCAAAGAAATACCCGAATCGGCCAAGCTCAACGCCGACGACTTCATCGACAACAGTATTCTCTCCGAGCTGGAGAAAAGCGGCTTCATCGATCAAATTTACGAGTCAAGTTCGAAGCGGTAATCGGGAGATCTCATGTTCGCGAAACTAAAACACCTCGCCATCATCAGCGACAATTATGTCTTGTTGAGCCGGTTCTATGAAGCTCTCTTCGGCATGCGCACGTCGAGATCGCCTCGCCCGGAGAGCGCCGTGGCGATCGGCGACGGTTATGTCGGCATGAATATCATTCCGCAAAAATTGGGCAGACAAGCCGGGCTCGAACACTTCGGGTTGGAGGTCGAGGATGTCGAAAAAGTCGCTGCCCGGTTGAAAGAAAAATACCCCGCCATTCCACTGGTGAAACGACCGAGCAATCGGCCTTTTGCCGGCATCAGCACTCACGACCCTGACGGTTACGTCTTTGACTTATCCCAGCAGGCGATGACCAACCGCGCGGAAGTATACGTCGAAGGTGAATGGAAACAGGAGCGCTATATTAGCCATTTTGTGCTCCGCTCCTTGAATCCGGCGAATCTGGCAAAGTTCTACCGGGAAGTCTACGAGCTGCAAGAGCTCGAGAAACCCGGCGCTGATCGAAATCACTATTTGAGCGACGGCCGAGTCATCATGATTATCTCACCCTGGGCAATTACTGACTACGAGGGTGCCGGGATCGAGCCGAGACACATGGATCATTTGGGATTCACAGTCGAAGACCTGGATAACTTCAAAAAGGACTTGGCGGCGCTGGCGAATAGAAATCCGGCATTATCTCCCAAGCCCGGAGGTTCGGAAGGCAACATCCGACTGAAACTGCTGGCCCAGTGTAAGCGCGGCCAATTTCAGCTCGCCGATCCGGACGGCGTGCCGATCGATGTCGCGGCGGCACATTAAGTCAACTCTAACAGCAATTTCAGCGCGCGCGGTCACACTTCGAGAGAACGAAGGGCTTTTGCCTTGGCCGCGGCCCTGGCCTCGAAGGGTTCTTCGAATTGAGACGCGAATCGAATCTGAGACTCCAGTAGAAGCCGGCTCAGAAATCTTTCACAATCGCAGCTCAAGCAAAATATCGCTACCCGCGATGGCAAAGGGTTATCGTCCGAGCATCGTCATCCCGTAGGGCGCGCAGGCCATGCGCCCGCCTGCTTTGATGTCGTCGCGCACAAGGTTTGCCGCCGACGAAACCACCGCCCTAACGAACTATTCAGCGAGACAGTACCGG
>JBIOXP010000665.1:0-9948 GCA_044869705.1 Binatia bacterium
AGCGGCCGCAGCGGTCGCGAATCGGCCGATCATAGGCCAGTGGCAGGTCGACAAACAACTCGCCGAGAAAAAACCAGGAGCCTTCCTTGGGTGAAATGAGATGGGTGTTCTTGCCGATCCATCCAAGCCCGGCAATTCCGGCCGCATCTCGCTCCAAAACCGGCCCGGAGTCAACGAACGCCCTTCCTTGGACCGGGCTGCCGTTTAACACCTGAATTCCGTCGAGCAGAGATTCGAGTCGCCGGTGCATGATGTTATGGTAATCATCTCCCCACGCATAGCGCGAAATCCAGCCGGCCCCTCGCGCCCCGCCCTCCGGACGGCGGTGATCGGTATTGTAATTTAGTCCAACAGAAATGACCGAAACGGCCCAGGGGACAAGCTGCGCCGGGTCACGGCGCAAAAGCTCCGTTCGGTGCATGTACTCGAGCTTCCCGGCAAAACCGGCGCGCAGCCATTGAGCGAAAAACTGTTCGTGCGGCGGCGGTGCGACCGGCGAGATCCCCACGAGTCCGAAGCCGAGGCGCTGCGCCTCTTCCTTGATGCGGGAAGACAACGCGGTTTCGTCGGGCGGCGCTAACGAATTCATACTGAAAACTGCGCAAGCAAAATACCGAGTTCTTATCGGTCGTACGAAAGTCGCGTCAGGATGTCATCTGCGGGATTTGGGCAGAGACGTTTTGCTTGGCGCTCAGCAATAGAACGAGCAGAATTGCATCGACGCAGGCGGCTAATGGTAGGAAACTTTGCTGTCGGGCGTGGCCGCCTCAGTGTCGAGCAGCGGTTTACGACCGGCGAAGCCATCCTCGATGCGGTGCCAGTGGTTGACGCTTGGTTCGCCGATTTGCCAACAGAGGAAAACGACTTCCGCGCCGAGCATGCAGGGAAAATCGATCAGCCCCTGCTCGACGCCCTTGCAGATGCAACCATAGCTATTGATTTCTTCGACCCAACCCTTCACCTGCCCGATCAATTTTGCGATTTCACTGTCATTTCGCAGCCGGTTCATCAAGTTCGGCGTCTCCGGGTCGAGCCCTTCTTTGCGAATGACCGTTTCGCTGGCGCTCTTGAGCCGGCGGATATTCTCCAAAATTTGCTCCACCACAACGCGCACCTTCGGCAACAAGTCATTCGCTTCATCAACCGTAAACAACCTTGGGAAGCGAGCGTCCATAGACCACCAGCGGCGCGCTTAAACGCCTACTCCTTCACGGATCTTACGCAAGAGCGCGATATTGTCCGAATGGCCGGTCATTATCGCTGTCAGCGCGCCGAGAATCGGCCGGCCAAGCAAGTAAAAGTCACCCAAAATATCCAAAATCTTGTGGCGGGCAAATTCGTTTTCAAACCGAAGTTGCGTATTAACGATCTTTTCATCGTCGATCAAAATGAAATTGCTGAGGCGCCCGCCGTTGGCCAACCCCATATTTTGCAGCTGCGCGATGTCTTTCAAGAAACCGAAAGTGCGCGCCGGCGCGATCTCCGCTTTGAAAAACTCCGAACCGTGAAACTCGTAAAGATGTTCCTGTTCACCAACGGGTTGAGGATAACGCAAGACGTAGCGCACGGAAAAATTCTCCGCCGGCTCGATTTTGATCGATTGACCGCCTTTGGCATCGACGCGATATTCCCGGTCAACGACAATTGCGGCCGCTTCTTCGTCCTGCTCTTCGATTCCAGTCTCATCGATAGCTTCACAAAATTCCAATGCCGATCCATCCAAGATCGGAATCTCCCCCTGGACTTTGATCAGCAAATTGCTGATCCCATAACTGTGCAACACCGCAAGCAGATGTTCCACCGTGCCGACGGCATAGTCTTTGGACCGAAGCGAAGTCGCGTATCCGGTGGAACCGACGTAGTCCAGATGGGCAGGCACCGTGATATCGCCGGAAATGCCGGTAAAAACAATTCCGCTGTTCGCAGGCAACGGATGTAAGATGAGACCCGTCTTGACACCCGAATGGAGACCTTGACCGGAAAGAACGACACTTTTCGCGAGTGTTTTTTGTTTGATTCGTTGTGTGGCGCGCGTAGCTTTCACCGCAGCCGCTTTCCCGGCGCGCGCCTTTTTGGAGCGCGTGCCGGGTTGCGTTTTATCGCCTTGGACCGGCAGTTCGCCGAGCGCACGCTGTACCGTCGATAACAACCCGTCGAGAGAAACTGGCTTCTCGATGAAGTCGAAAGCGCCGAATTTTGTCGCGGTCACGGCGGTATGAATATTACCGTGGCCCGAAACCATCACCACATTAATATCCGGTCTCTGAGTCTTGATCTCTTTTAACAGGCCAATGCCGTCCACCTGCGGCATCCAAATGTCGAGCAGCACGAGCTCTGGATGGTGTTCGTCGATAATTCTCAGCACCTCGGTGCCGTCGCCGGTATCGACGACGCGATAGCCTTCGTCGCTCAAGGCCTCGCGCACGGATTCGCGGACGCCATCCTCGTCATCAACCACGAGGATAGTTTTCCGTACGGCTGCTTCCTGCATCGATCCGCTCATTATGATGAGTGTAGCGCGTTCTTCGGCCCGATGTGAACTCGCGCATACATCCCGGCCGGTAATTCCACGATAAACCGGGTTCCCTGGGGATCGTTCGGCCGGACCCGGATGTAGCCACGATGATCCTCGACGATCTGTCTCACAATCGTCAGTCCAAGACCCGTGCCGTTCTCCTTTGTAGAAAAATACGGCTCGAAAATCTTGGTCCTCATTTCCGGCGCGATACCGGATCCCGTATCGGCGATCTCGAAGGTGACGACGGCGGCTTCGGGGTCAAAGTCACTAGCGAGCGTCACCTCTCCCCGTCCGTCTACCGCGGCCACCGCGTTATCCAGCAGATTCATCAAAACGCGTTTGATCTGCTCACGATCCAGTTCCAATTCGGGAATCATCCCCGGCCTAAATTGAAATTGAACGCCGGCATGGCCTTCTTTGAATAGCACCAGCGCATCGGTAATGATCGCGTTCAAATCGCTGGCCATCAGCCGAGCGGAAGGTAAACGGGCGAACTGAGAAAACTCGTTCACGAGCTTTTTCAGCTCCTCCACTTGCTGAATGATGGTGGTCGTGCATTTGTCGAGGATGGCCCCGTCTTCGACCAAAACCCGGGCGTAGCGTTTGCGCAATCTCTCTGCAGAAAGCTGAATCGGCGTCAGCGGATTCTTGATTTCGTGCGCGATCCGCCGCGCGACTTCGCGCCAGGCTTCCATTCTTTGCACCTTTTGAATCTCGGTAATATCTTCCAAAAAGAGCATCACGCCCAAGCTCGAGCCGTCGTCATCGTGCAGCGTCGCGCCGCAGGCCATGACGTTTCGCAACTGCTCGTGGAGCGACAATTTGATTTCCTGTTCGACACTGTCCCCGTTCTTTACACGATCGACGATTTCACGGATGCCGCGCAGCGGCTCGGCCCGAAACACCTCATGGTAATATTTGCCGAGCGCGCGCTCCGCCGGCACGGCCAAGATTCGCTCCGCAGCCTTGTTCCATGTGGTGATTTTCCCCGCGGGATCCACCGACACTACGCCCGCCGCGATGTTTGCAAGCAGGGTTTGCACCACTGTGCCACGGCGCTCGAGCTCCAGCTTGATTTGCTTGAGATCGCCGGTCATGTGATTGAACGAGTTCATCAGCACGCCGAGCTCATCGTCTCCGCCGGCTTCGATCTTATAGTCCCAATTGCCGTGCGCCACCTGATGAGTTCCCTCGGCAAGTTTCTGAATCGGCACGATGATGCCCTTGGATAAATAAATGCCGCACCAGATCGCGGCAAAAATAATCACCAGCGTAATCAGCAGCATGGTGAGAAGATAGCTGTTCTTCACCGGCGCCTTGAGAAAAGTCAAAAATTTGTATTGCTCGTACGACTGGGAAATCTGGATCGCTCGCTTCGAGATACTTTTCGGCACATAGTAATCCACCACCACCACGCCGACGATTCGTTTATCGGGAGCATACACGGGCACTCCGCCCCGGATCACGTCGCCTTCACCGAAGGCTTCCGTGCGGGTCACCTCCAGTCCGCGAAGCGCGCGATTCAGAAACTCACTTTCCGGTTTGAGCGTGACCCCGGTGGGCACCTGTTGATTGAAGGCGACCACGAAAGGCTGGCCGTCGGGCAAAAAAAGCTCCACGGTGCCGAGGTTGTATTCCTGCTGTTTACTTTCGACGAACCGCTTCAACTCTGCGACTCGAGAAGGATTCACCAGTCCCTCTTCGGTGATTCTCTGGCTCAGCTGGCGCGCATAGAAAATCGCGTTATTGGCGGAGTTTTGGTAGTAGGTTTGCCCGATTTCCAAAGAGCCTTGCAAGGCGCTTTCGACTTTGGAATCGAACCAGCGATCGAAGGAGCGCCGCAGCAAGCCGCCCGCAATCATGAACAAGAGCACGCTTGGGACGATGGACAAGCCGACGAACGCAAGCACCAAGCGCGCCTGCAAGCGCGAGCCGAGCATACGCCGCTTGTGCTCGACGACAAGCTTGATCAAGCTGCGCACGACCAAAAACACCAGTAAACCGAGCAGGATAATGTTGATGTTGATCAGTAAAAAGAAAACGACATTGCCGCCGAGCGAGTATTCGGGCGTGACATCGGGAAGCTGCACTTCGAAAAAAATCAGCGCGGCGACCATGAGCGCCGTGACCAGAATGACGATGCCTTCGCGCCTGCGGCGTTTGTTCTCTTCGAATCGGAGGCTTTGCGCGACGGCGGCGGGATTTACGGCTTCCATAGATGCGAAATTGCGGGGCAGAGAGGCAAGTAAAAATTTTACCTTCTAAAAAAATAAAGGACAAGGGAAATAATGACACTGAGGAGGATGCAGGTTGCCAGCGGAAAGTAAAAAGTGAAGCGTTCGCGATGGATGGTAATGTCTCCAGGAAGATGCCCCAACCAGGGCAGTTTGCCCGCGAGAGAAAATACCGCGCCGACGACGACGAGCACGACGCCGATCAAGATCAATGTCTTACCCAAGCCAGTCATGGGCGGTCACTCCATTTCCTGCGGTTCTGAAACTTCGCCTGACTAAAACAAAGTGGGCTGCTTTCGGGTCGGATCTGCCGGCCGCTCCCTTTGCGGGCGCCCGAAGTGATCGTAAGCGCGCAGCGTCGCCACACGCCCGCGCGGCGTCCGTTGAATGAAACCGGCCTGAATCAAAAACGGCTCATAAACATCTTCAATCGTGTCCTTCTCTTCGCCGATGGCTGCGGCCAGGGTTTCCACTCCGACAGGCCCGCCGGCGAATTTGTCGATGAGCGTGAGCAACAACATGGTGTCCATTTTGTCCAGCCCGAGCCGGTCGACCTCCAACATGCTGAGCGCTTGCTCGGTGAGGCGTTTGGTAATCGTGCCGTCGCCTTTCACCTGAGTGTAATCGCGCACTCGCCGGAGCAGGCGGTTGGCGATACGCGGCGTGCCGCGTGAGCGCGCCGCGATCTCCATGATACCTTCGGCTTCTTCGCGCACGCTGAGAATCGTCGCCGAGCGTTGGAGGATTTTCGCCAGAGCTGCCGTGTCATAGAAATCGAGCCGGTGGATATGGCCAAAACGATCGCGCAGCGGCGATGTCAGAAGCCCGGAGCGAGTGGTCGCGCCAATCAGGGTAAAGCGCTTGAGCGGCAACTTGATCGAGCGCGCCGCCGGCCCCTGACCGACCATAATATCGATCTGATAATCTTCCATCGCCGGATAAAGCACCTCTTCGACGATATGGTTTAAGCGGTGAATTTCGTCGATGAAGAGAATATCGCCCTCATCGAGATTCGTGAGCAGCGCAGCGAGATCACCGGGGCGCTCGACCACGGGTCCCGAGGTGGCCTTGATATTGACCCCCATCTCACGCGCGATGATGTACGCGAGGGATGTTTTGCCGAGCCCGGGCGGGCCATGGAAAAGGATATGATCGAGAACGTCGCGACGAGCTTGAGCCGCGGCAATGGCGACCTTGAGATTTTCTTTGACCGCGTCCTGGCCGACGTAGTCGTCGAAGCCGCGCGGCCGCAAGGTCACGTCAAAACTTAGATCCTCGTCGAGTCTTGTTCCATTCAGCATGGCTGTCATGCTCAGGCACGTCACCGCTTCGCGATCAGGGACTTAAAAGCCGCAAGCTTTCTTTTAGTACCCCTTCCAGTGAATGCGTGCCTCGCTTGAGAACATCCCGCACCGACTTTTCCGCATCAGCTCTTTTATAACCCAGATTGACCAGCGCTGAAACCGCGTCCGACAAAAGCTGCGAACTGGGTTCCTTTTCGGCGCTCTCGAGCGCCGCGCGTGGAAGCGTTGCGAGCTTGTCCTTGAGTTCGACGATCATGCGTTCGGCGAGCTTACGGCCTACGCCGGGGATCGTGAGCAAACGCGCTTGGTCGCTCTGGCGCAGCGCGCGCGCCAATTCTTCAGCAGGGATGCCGGAGAGTATGTTGACCGCGAGCTTGGGCCCGATTCCGGACACGCCGATCAGCAGTAGAAAGACTTGCTTTTCAGCCAAATCGTTAAAGCCGAATAGCTGCAACGCGTCCTCGCGTACATGAGTGTAAATCTGCAATTGAACCGGTGCGCCGATTTCCGGCAAGCGATAAAAAACATTCAGCGGAATGAAAATCTGGTAGCCCACGCCGCCGACATCGACGATGACTTCCCCGGGAATCTTTTGGGCCAGCGCCCCACTGATTTGCGCGATCACGTAGGTCGAGGAATCGGAACAAAGCGCGGCAAAAAATCTTGGCACCGGCTAAAGGGATAAACAAGATCTCCTGCCGACGGCTCACAAAGATCGAGACGAAAGACGCCCAATCGCGGGTCGAGCCCAGGCGCAATGCGAAGACGCTCTGGCGAAGCCGTTGAAGAAAGCATACGAATTTTGCGAGCCGGTCAACGCTGTGAAGCCATCGCCAGATAGTCGCGCCAGCTCGTGGTCTTCACCGGACCGTAGGAGCTGACGACCAGATCTTGAAAACTCCGCCGATGTGCATGGCAGATGGCGCTTGCCAGCGCGTCGGCCGCATCGGCACGAATCGCGCCGCGTAAACAGAGCAGCGCGCTAACCATTCTTTGCACCTGCTCTTTGGTGGCGCGCCCGTAACCGACAACGGCGAGCTTGATTTCCGCGGCGGAGTATTCGCTGATGCTGAGTTCATGCTCCGCGGCCGCGAGTAATGCCACCCCCCTGGCTTGACCCAATTTCAGTGCGCTTTGGGCATTACGCGAAAAGAAAATTTTCTCCAAGCTTACGGTGGCGGGCCGATGACGCTCGATAATGCCTCGTAAGCCGCTGTGGATCTGGCTCAAGCGCGCAGGCAGAGCCATCGCCGCGTTCGTCGCGATCGCGCCGTGGGCATGATGATGCAGCTCAGTGCCGATCAGTTCAATCAAGCCCCAGCCCGTGACCAATGAGCCGGGATCAATGCCGAGAATAATTTCGCGATAGGACGGTTTGGCGCTGCTCTTGGGCATGGGCGGCGGCTTTAGCTCGCCTTGTCCATCAATTCGGTAGGAATGTTGAAGTTGGCGGCGACGCTTTGGACGTCGTCATGATCTTCGAGCTCTTCGCTGAGTTTTAAAACCTGTTCGACGTTTTTGGCGTCCACGTCCACCGTAGTTTTCGGCAGCAAGGTTACTTGCGCGCTCGCTACCAGAATCTTCTCATGGTCCAGCCGCTCCTTGACCTTTTCAAAATCTTCCGGCGGTGTCACCACTTCAAAAATATCCTCCTCGTCCCGGACGTCTTCGGCACCGGCATCGAGTACCACGTCCATCAGCCGATCTTCCTCCACTTGCGCCTTTTCGATGGTGATGAGACCCTTTTTGTCAAACATCCACGCAACCGAGCCGCTCTCGCCCAAATTACCGCCGTGTTTGCTGAACAGTCGGCGGATTTCGGAAACCGTTCGGTTCTTGTTGTCGGTTAGCACTTGCGCAATGATGGCAACGCCGCCCGGACCGTAACCTTCATACTGAATCTCTTCATAGGTGACCCCTTCGAGCTCGCCGGTACCTTTTTTAATGGCGCGCTCGATATTGTCGTTCGGCATGCTCTGTGCGCGCGCCGTGACAACCGCGGTTCGCAGCCGTGGATTGGAGTTCAGATCGCCGCCGCCTATCCGCGCAGCCACAGTGATTTCTTTGATGAACTTGGTGAAGAGCTTGCCCTTTTTCGCATCCTTGGCAGCCTTCTTGTGTTTGATCGTGCTCCACTTCGAATGACCGGACATACCAGACCTTCCCCGTTAAATCAGCGGCTACCGTAACACAAACCCTTTGTACGGTAAACCGGTTGTATCAAGCTCGCCTGCCGTCGGTGACTCGGCAATTTGCTTTTTTCCCAGCTTGGTTTCCGCTATACTCCGCGCCATGTTACGCGCGGTCGGGCTCAACTCAAATTCGAATGGCGATTCGCCCGCCTTTCGTCGCTTTCAGTTCACGTTTGTTCTGCCGTTGCTTTTCGCCATCGGCTGTTCAGTGCCGACGTCGAAAGTTCGCTTACCTTCGCCCGACACTCGGCCGAGCCAAGTCGGAATCGCCTCGTGGTACGGTCCGGGTTTTCACGGCAAGGCCACCGCGAGCGGGACCATTTACGATCAAAACGAATTCACCGCCGCGCACCAAACACTTCCCCTCGGTACGCGGGTATTGGTTACCAATATGGAAAACGCCAGTACCGTCGAGGTCACCATCAATGACCGCGGTCCGTTTGCCAAAGAGCGTATTCTCGATCTTTCTTACGCCGCGGCTCAGGCCATCGGCATCATTGGACCGGGAACGGCGCTGGTGCGCATCGACGTGATCGAAAGCCCAGCGGTCGTTAGCTCCATTCGCAGCTCCCTTGATTACACCTTGCAGCTTGGCTCCTTCTCCCAATTGGAGAATGCCCGACAGCTTCGCGAGCGCCTAGCCGCTTCTTTCGGAGAAGTAACTATCAGCCCGCTGATCAATAAGGATAGCACCTATTATCGCGTGCATCTCGGAACTTTCTCCAGCCGCGCCGACGCCGAGCAACGCGCCAGACAAATTAACCAAGCGGGTTATTCCGTCATCATTATGGAGAAATAGATGGCTGAGGCGCAGTTGTCGCGCGGCCGGTTACTTTCGCTACGCTATGACGAACTCAGCGGATCACCGAGACAAATTCAGCGAGAGTCCAGTATCGGAGGATCGTTCCCGAGCTGATCGCAATTCCCTTCCGGTGCCCGCGTTGCGCCATTAATTATCGCCGACGAGGCGATAATGCGTCCCCTCTTGCTTGACCCGACCTTCACGCATGAGCTTTTCCAAATGTGCCTGGACGGAAAACTCCGCGACTCGTCGCAGCGCGGCTGAAACGTCGACATAGATTGTTTGAGTCACGTCGCCGATGGTTTCGTGTCCTCCGCGCAGCGCTGCGATCACCTGCTGTTCTCGTTCGCGGCGATGCTTGATGTATTCTCGGATTTTCGCTTCCGGCTTGCCGATCAGGGGACCGTGGCCCGGCAGGATGAGGCTGATGTCGAAGCCGAGTAGCCGCTCGAGCGATCTGAGATAGTCGGTCATGTTGCCGTCGGGAGGATGAATGACCGCTGTGCCGTAGCCGAGAATGTTGTCGCCGCTGAAGAGAATCTTTTCAGCGCTCTCGTAGAAACAGCAATGGCCCGATTCATGACCGGGAGTATGCAAAACGTTCAGCTCGCCATCGCTGAATGATATCCGATCATTATCGTCATATTGAAAATCTTCGCCACCGAGATAGCCTTTGCGCGACCGGTGAATGCCCAGCCTGGCGCCGCAGCGCCTGCGCAACGCCAAAGCGCCGCCGCAATGATCGCTGTGGATATGCGTGAGCAGAATCTTATCGATTCTTTTCGCCCCCATGGCCTCGACTTGCTCGATGATGCCGTCCAGATTCGAGTCGGCGCTCAACGCCACGTCGATCACGACGACGTTCTCTCGGCCCACAACGTATTGATTGGTCCCCTGG
>JBIOXP010000666.1:0-2874 GCA_044869705.1 Binatia bacterium
CGGCCTAAACTATCGCTGGCTCCAGAGGCGCACCGGTGGAAGCGAGGGTCAGCACCTCGGGACCATTCTCAGTTATCGCGATCGTGTGCTCGACGTGAGCACTTGGCTTGCCGTCCATCGTGACCACTGTCCAGCCGTCAGACAGGACTTTGGTGAAGTGGGAACCCTGATTCACCATTGGTTCGATGGCAAAAACGTACCCATTCTTGATCTTCGGCCCGAGCCCAGGCCGCCCATAGTTCGGAATCTGCGGATCCTCGTGCATCTTGCGACCAATACCGTGCCCCACGTAGTCGCGAACTACCGAATAGCCATTGCCTTCCGCATGCTCCTGAACTGCCCAACCAATATCGCCCAGATGCCTGCCGGCATAGCATTGCTTGATCGCCCGCTCGAGACACTCTTCCGTGACCCGAATCAGTCGCAGCTTTTCCTCGTCGACATTTCCGACCGGAACCGTTGTGGCAGTGTCACCGACAAAACCTTCGAGCGTGACGCCACAGTCGATGGAAAAAATGTCGCCTTCCTTAAGGACATACTGAGAAGGAAAACCGTGAACGATTTGCTCGTTGACCGAGGCACAAATCGAATATGGAAAACCGTTATACCCCTTGAAGGTCGGCAGCGCGCCTGCATCGCGAATCATCTTCTCGGCTTCGCGATCGAGATCCATCGTCGTAATGCCAGGCTTTACCAGGCGGCGAAGGTGCTCGCGCACCTGGCCGACTAACCGCCCTGCGGCGCGCATCTTGTCGAGTTCTCGTTTTGACTTACCGATAATCATTGCGCGTTTATTTTAGCCACAGATGACGCGGATTTCACGTCTTCATAGATTGCCTCGGGGTTGCGAGTGCCATCAACGATCCGAAGCGCACCGGCTGATTTGTAGTAGTCGATCAGCGGCCGAGTTTGCGCTTCGTAAGTCGCGAGCCTTGCCTTGACGGTTTCCACGTTGTCGTCAGCCCGCTGCACGAGCTGCGCTTCCGGGTGAAAGTCACAAACATTATCGACCCGTGCCGGCTTGAAATAGACGTTGTAAATCTCGCCACAGACAGGGCAGTTCCGCCGTCCCGTCATTCGCTTCTCGAGAAAATCCAGCGGCACATCGATCAGGATCGGGATAATGCTGTTGCCCTGCTCTGCTGCCAGCTTCTCGAGACTCGCAGCCTGCGCCGGCGTTCGCGGAAAGCCATCGAGAATGTAGCCGTTTCGCGCATCGTCCTGCGAAGTGCGCTCTTTGACGAGTTGAATTGTCAAATCGTCGGGAACGAGCTGTCCTCGCTCCATGATCTCTCTGACTTCCTGCGCGAGAAGAGAGGAGGCAGTCTTCAAGGAGCGAAAGATATCCCCCGTAGAGATCTGGGGTAAATTCAGACGCTCTTGAAGCAAGCGCGCCTGCGTGCCTTTTCCGGCACCAGGCGCACCCATGAGTACAATGATTTTCGCCATACGGATCAGGCTCGGCGTCCGCGCAGACGGCCACCGCCGCCGAGAAATCCCTCGTAGTTGCGCATGACGAGTTGAGCCTCAATCTGCGCCACAGTATCCATCGCCACACCTACCAGAATCAGCAGTGACGTACCACCGAAATAGAAGTTGTAGCCCATGCCGGTCGGGATCCACGAAAGCCCTGGCGTAGTGCTGACAAACGCGTCGAGCGTGTTGCCTATGAGTGGCAGGCGCGCGAGTTTGAATCCACTCAACATAAACTGCGGCACGAACGCGACCAGCGCGAGATAGACCGCACCGACAGTTGTTAAGCGAGTCAGGATCGTATTGAGATATTCAGCAGTGGCCCGGCCGGGACGAATGCCCGGCATGAAGCCGCCATGCTTACGAAGATTGTCGGCCACTTCTTCGACGTTGAAAACGATCGAAACGTAGAAGAATGTGAAAAAGAGAATCAACGATAGAAAGATCAATTCGTAGTACGGGTCGCCTGGATGAAAGAGTGCAAAGAAGCCGTAGATCTTTGCCCAGACCGGATTCGGATTAGTTTGACCCGGTGGAAACGCAGCAAAGACACTCTGCGGCATCGATAAAACCGACGACGCAAAGATGACGGGGATCACGCCGCCCATGTTTATCTTCAGCGGCATCGTCGTCTGCTGGCCGCTAACAATCTGACGGCCCACATGTCGCTTGGCGTAGCTGACAGGAATCTTTCTTCGCGCCGCTTCGACGAAGACGATAAAAGCGATGATCAGTATCAGCGCTACCACCATCGCGAACACGCCGAGGATCGCCATTGTATCGCCGCTGGTGAGACGCTCCGAGACCTGCTGCACACCCCGCGGCAAACCAATCACGATACCTGCAAAGATCAGCAGTGAAATGCCGTTGCCGATACCGCGCTCAGTGATCTGCTCACCGAGCCACATAACGAACATCGTGCCGGTAGTCAGCGTCAGAACAGTGCTGAACAGAAAACCCCAGGTCGGGGCGCCAACCCCGTTAACCTGGAGCCAGTGGGCCACGAAGCTGGTCTGAATCGCGGCCAGCGCAACCGTCAGATAGCGCGTCCACTGGTTGATCTTCTGCCGGCCCATCTCGCCTTCTTCCTGCAACTTTTTGAGTTGCGGGGAAACGACGGTCATGAGCTGGAGAATAATGGACGCGGTGATATAGGGGGTGACGCCTAAAGCGAAGATCGAGATGGTGCGGAAGTTTCCGCCGGAGAAAAGATCGAGTACGCCGAGGAGAGTTCCGGCAACTTCACGCCAGACCTCATCCAAACGCGGCTTATTGATTCCCGGAGCGCCGATGTGCGCGCCAAGCCGGTAGACAGCTAATAAACCGAGAGTAAAGAAAATGCGCCGGCGCAAGTCCGGCACATTGAACATATTTCGAACCGCGGCGAAAAACTTTTCCATA
>JBIOXP010000667.1:0-5128 GCA_044869705.1 Binatia bacterium
GTACGCGATCTGCATGCCGGCGCTACTGCACGAAGTCATGGAAGAAATGCACAAAGGCACGCCGGTCGGATATGTAAAGACCGTTCCGCCGGTGTTGTTTCCGCGCCAAGCTGGTATCTATGTGAAGGCGCCGGATCCCAATGCGTCGAAGCTATTTGCCGAATGGCTGATCTCTGAAGAGGGGCAGAAAACCATCGATTCGATCGGCCGCGAATCTGCGCGAAACGATTTCAAATCGAAGACTTCGATCGAGGCGGCCTTCGGCAAAGGGGCAAAGCCGCTGCCGGTCACCGATCAGTTGTTTCTCGAAGATCCGAAGAGATGGCTCGATACTTACGTGAAACCGATTTGGGAAGGGTAGCCAGACATTTCAATTTCACACTGCCGGGGCAGCGAGCATGGCGACGTGCTTTGCTCCCCGGCCGTTTTTTGGTGCGTCTTGCCACGATTGCGACATCATTCGTCACGTCACGATGCTTTCGCTCCGTAATTGTAGAAAAGCGCCAAGTCGTGTGCTAATTTAACTCCACTCGCGCAAGCGATCCCTGATCGACGGCAATTTTATTCGCGTTTTTTTGGCTTCGACGATTCGATTTCGGGGAGCACGACTCATCAGACCGGCACGGAGAGATGGCCGAGTGGTCTAAGGCGCACGCCTGCTAAGCGTGTGTACCCCAAAAGGGTACCGAGGGTTCAAATCCCTCTCTCTCCGCCATTTTATTTTCGCTGGCGAAGTGAAACTCGATCTGCCTGCCGACAGGCAACGTTGATTGCGCCCGTAGCTCAATTGGACAGAGCACCAGACTACGGATCTGGGGGTTGGGGGTTCGAATCCCTCCGGGCGCGCCATGCTAGCCTCTTTCAAAGCTATTCTTAGTTTAATTAATATTCTAGCCAGAGGAGCGTCTAAACTCGCAGCGCCATCAGTGATATTCGATCTAGATCTCAATGGTCCAAATAAAAGGCTTGCGTTTTTTTGGGGCTATACTTTATCTCGGGGCATGTTTGACCGCGAGCGGGGCCGCGGAACGGGATCAAAAGCCGACGGCGAGGGACACGATGAAGATTCCGGTGCCGACCAGGATCAAACCCGTCGACATCAACTCCGGATCGATGGAGCAACTCAGAGCTCTGCCCGGAATTCATTATGGCTACGCGGAGAAAATAATTGCTGGTCGTCCTTATCAGAGAAAACAAGAACTCGTATCGAGAAAAATTCTTCCCGAGCCGGTTTTTGAAAAAATTAAAAATCGGATCATTACGGTGAACCAAGAAGCAGAACCCAGAGGTGATTAGTGGCGACATCTCGATCGAGCATCCAACCCGTGAATAACATGTGCACCAATAGGCAACCGCCGGCGCAGAAAAGCTGCGCACGCCGCCGAAAGCTTCGCCCCGAGTGAAAGAGCGTCATCCATGGCTGTCATGTGACCTTTTACGCGCGGCCGTTCGCTCACGCATCTTAGGCGCCTTTCCACAATTCCCCCGTTCTTCAAAGACGCGGGCGCGCCATGAAGTCATCATATTTCTCCAATCCTCGTCTTGTGTACTGACGGTACAGCAGTTGCTTTGCTTCTCAATCGCCGGGGCGAGGAAATCACAGCTTGATATCGCAGCGCCCCCGGCATCTTTCGATACATTCTAACTGCTCAAGGCCGTTGTGCGGGAACTCATTAGCCGCTTGTACGGCAGTCGCTGGCAATTAAATTAAAAGCGCACCCAACAGATTTCTGTTCGTTTCAAATGCGCAGTAGAAAAAGGCGAGCCGAGGCCGCAAAGAAGCACGTTACAGGATCGGTCCGACGGCAGTTGATCGGTGAGGAAATCGGCTCGGCACGGGTTCGCCAAACGCGATTGTTCAAAACGGAACTGGACGCGGAAATGTGGGTGAAAGCGGCGCCCGGACGCCGTTCGCGCCTGGTTTTGATCGGAAGCGCGGCATGGATGCGTGCACTGGATGCGGAACTAAAAATCGTATCGGCCGAAAAATAGAGTAGCGCCGCTCCACTGTCGCAATCTAGAGATGTGTCTTTTGCCGTCGCTGGGAGGCCCTGAGTGCACGGAGGCTAACCCTATCGTTAAAAAAAGGAACTGAAGGGCAGGTGAGAATTTTGCACCGTCGCTTTTTGAAAGCGTCCTAAACTCACCTGGCGGCGACGCCGTATTATTTTCTCGGAACGCTCACCGTTATACTTTTCAGGTAAGTTTTGTCCTTCCTCTCGGAATTCTTGGCGCGCCACTTCGTTCTTTCCGCTTCGTAAAAACCGTAGGGTGGTTAGGGGCATGTTTGTTGCTGCCTCGCGTAGTCAGAGCTCAAACGCATGGTTCAACGCGAGCGCCAGACAATATTGATAATCGAAAAGCAGCCGAATTACACTCAATTGCTTGTCAAGCAGGTGCTTTTCGCAGGTTTTCGTCCGCTCGTTGCTGTGACCGGAGAAGGTGGTATTCGCAAGGCAATCGAACATCATCCCGATCTGATTTTGCTTGAATTGGATCTGACGGATATGGATGGGCTCGAATTTGTATCCCTGTTAAGAGACGAACCGCAAGTCCAAAAAACTCCGATCGTTGCAATGAGTATTTTTTCATACTTGAAAAGCCCCGCGCTTCTGGGTGGCTGCGATGACTTTTTGCAGAAACCAGTAAAGATGATCGAGCTGATGGGTCATATTCGACAGTTGCTACAGGAGACGACCGGCGCCGGAAAAACGGCCATAACAAGGAGTCGGCCTGCTCGTTCCGCGCTTCCCTGATTTTTGACCACGCATTTTTAAAGTACGCCACACTCCAAGACAGCAGTACTGGTTGCGTGCGGCTGGTATTCTCGCAGCGATCTCGTCATCTCCCGGTCCGCCTGTTCGAACTCTTCACCTCAGGCGCAATCGCACACCCGTAAAGCTTTGTTTTCGACCGTAGTTTAACCGGCAGAGCTTCTTGAGCGTGAAATCTTGGAGCGCATAGAACGGCCTTGTCCAAAATGCGGGAAAAAGGTAGTAAATAGCCGGTTATTGCTGAGCCTTACGGCGCGCCACAGCTGAATCGGTTTAAGAGGAGGCCGAACTCATGCCCGTCGTCACCATTGCTCATGCGGCATATAGCGGCGGGAGTGCCATTGCCCAAAGGGTGGCATCGCTGTTGAACTACCGTTCCGTCGATCGCGAAGTCTTGATCGAAGCGAGTAAGCGCTATGGGATTCCCGAAGCCAAATATACAGAAGTGCTCGAAACTGAAGGACACTGGTGGGAACGCTGGCGCGAAAGTGTTCGGCTATATCGGATCACATTGCAGGCGGCCATGTGTGAAGTCGTGGAAGGCGGTGAGTTGGTTTATTATGGGCGAGCGGGTCAGCAACTGTTACCCGGGATTGCGCACGTTCTAAAAGTGCTGATCGTCGCTCCGCTGGAGTATCGAATTGAGCAGGTATGTTTGCAGAAGGGGATGAGCAGTGAAAACGCCCGGCAATACATTCGTGAATTAGACCGGGTTCGCAGCCGGCGTTTTCGTGCCGTATTCAACGATGAATGGCAGAACCCGATGGGTCACGACCTCGTTCTAAACAGCGCGAGATTCGATACTGAACTAGGCGCGTCGGTAATTGCTGAAACCGTCAAGCGGCCGGAGTTTCAACCCACCGCCGAATCGGCGAAAGCCTTTCAGGATCTCGCAACGATCGCCCACGTTCAGGCCGCACTCATCACTTCACCCAGAACCCGCAACGTGGTTCTCAACGTGAAGAGCGACAGCGGAGCGGTGACGATTTCCGGGATTCTCGCCGATCCGGATTTGGAAAACGAGATTGTCCGGATCGCAGCGGCGGTTCCCGGCGTGACTAACGTCGTTACCGATATCGAGCCTCCTCCCATCGAATATATGCATCCATAGTCACGCTCCGAGTGATCGATGTTTCTTTTGTAACGCCAATTGTCTGTGGCACAATTTCGCACGTAATGATTAATGATTCGGAGTATATGCGGCTCGCCTTATCTGCTGCTCGAGAAGCAGCAAACAGGGGCGAGATTCCCGTGGGCGCTGTGGTTGTATCGGCAGGAGAAGTTATTGCCTCGGCCTGCAATGACCGTGAAGAGCGCCAGACGCCTTTGGGTCATGCGGAGATCACGGCGATACAATTGGCGGCTCAGCACCTCGGGAGCTGGCGTCTCGATACGACCGAACTTTATGTCACGCTAGAGCCATGTATCATGTGCGCGGGCGCGATTTTGCAGGCGCGCATAAAACGCCTGATATTTGGCTGCCGAGATCCGAAGGCAGGTGCCATCGAATCGCTTTACCGGCTCTGTCAGGATCAGCGTCTGAACCACCAGTTGCCGTTTACCGCAGGCGTGCTAGGCGACGAATCTGCGGCGCTCCTGAGCGATTTTTTTGCCCGCCTGAGGATTCAGAAACGCGGTATTTTGTAAGCGCAAGGTGGCCCCGCAAATCCACAGAGAACCGGTTATTCATCTGCTAAGTAAGCGACCTAGGCAGGCGTTGGGGGGCGAACTAAAAACCGCGAACGAAAATCGGGACTGAGCAGACGCTGGGGACAATAAAGTCATTCGAACGTGGACGAAGTCCGAGCTTTATTAGTAATATCGCTTGGGAGAACAGCAGCATTATACGTACTAGGATAAGTTCGAAGCCGTTATCGCTAGCGCTTTGACCCAAAATTCTCAGGACTGATTAATCAAGTCAAATATCGATCGAAACAATATTGGGCCGTCGTTGACGGTCGCAGAACATCCGTGGGTTACATTCACGACATTGACGCAAGTCTTTGTTATCACGGTCATCATTTAAGTTTCTTACTGCACCGCGATCCTGCCATAATATCCGTCTAATCGTACGAAGATAACCAGAACTGCTTGGTTTAATCCTGGCACTACCCGTGCGTCTGAAATTTACGCTATGGGACCCCCAGCGACATTTATTTGGTCTTTTTTAGCCTTCGGGTTGGGCTATGCTGTATTAGTGCTGAGTATAAAACCACTTCCTCTTTAGAGGCGGAAGGATTTCGGCGGGGAATCTTTTGCGCAAGGAAATACGTTTTGGAAACGGGTTCTCTTCCTCGAGTCCTGGTCGTTGAAGATTTTGAAGATCTCCGGAACCTGATAGCAGTTTACCTTGG
>JBIOXP010000668.1:0-3889 GCA_044869705.1 Binatia bacterium
TGATTACGAGCAGCTACGCCGCATCCAAGGAACGGCTGACTGTCCTCAGCAGCATCGGCCTCGATACGCTTCATCCCTACGCGCACAGCTCGAGCCCGCAGTACGGCATCTGGAACAATATGATCGAGCCCCTCGTGGAGGTGAATTACGCCAAACGCGACTATTTCGGTGTGCTCGCCGAATCGTGGCAATTTCAGGGCAAGAAGTGGATTTTTAAACTGCGTAAAAACGTGCGATTTCATGATGGCAGTCCCTTCACGGCGAACGATGTGATTTATTCCATCAACCGCATGAAGAACGACAAGCAGAGCCTGCAAAAGGAAAATTTCCGCGACCTCGCGGAGATGCAAGCTTTGGACGATCACACGATCGCTTTTACCACTGAAGCGCCGAATGCGGTTTTTCTCGATCGTTTGCAGAACCGCTTCATCCTCGGCAAAGCCGGTATGGAAGCTCAGGGCGGCGACCCCGCCGAGCAAAAACCCGTCGGGACGGGACCCTACCGGTTCGTGAGCTGGCAGCGCGACGGCAACTTAATACTGACCCGCAATGACAACTATTGGGGCAACAAAGCGGCGATCAAAGAGATCGTTGTGCGCCGGGTGAAGGAAGACGCCGGACGGGTGGCGGGTCTGCTGGCGGGCCAAGGCGATATCGCTAACAATGTTCCAGTTGAAGAACTATCGCGTTTCGAGAACAATCCGCGCGTGCGGGCAGAAAAAGTCGAAGGCGTGCGCATGTATTTTCTGGCCATGAATGTTACGCACAAACCCTTTGACAACAAATTTCTGCGCCAGGCGATCAACTATGCGATCGATCCCGCCGTCATCATCAAATACGTTTACGAAGGCAACGGCTATGTGATGAATGGGCCGATGGGATCGAATGTGATCGGCTTCGATCCGAAGATCAATCGCTATCCACTGGATTTGAAGAAAGCCAAAGAGCTGCTCGACAAAGCCGGATATCCCCAGGGCCTGGAAATCAAATTGTATTTTTCGCCCGATCGCTATCCCAAGGCCCGCGAAGTTTGCCAGGTGATCGCCGATCAACTCGCCAAGATCGCGATCAAAACCGAACTCATTTCCCAGGAATTCGTCATTTTTTGGGGTAAGGATGGAGTGAACGGCGGGAAGCTGCCGTTTTACTATGTCGGCCGACCGGCGGCGGATGCTGATACCGTCTACGATCAATACTATCGGTCGGGTGTGAGCGTGCGAACTCAATACAAAAATCCGGAATTCGACAAGCTCGTCGACGAAGAACAGAAAACCGGCGATCCGAAGAAGCGCGTCGCGATGCTCCAACAACTTGGGCGCATATTGATGGAAGACGTGCCATTCGTGCCGCTCTACACACTGGCGGAAATTTATGGCGCGGCGCGCAACGTGGTCTGGAAGCCGCGGCCGGACGAAAAAATTGTCGTTAGCGAAATGAAGATCCGCTAGTGCGGGATCTCGGCAGCGGATCTAGTCCGATTAGCAGTGTCGGAATCCAGGCATTTTCCGTAAAGGCGCATCGCGCCCGTCTCGTTTCGCGTCCGCCTCAAACTTTCGAATAGCCTATCATCGGAATGAAAGCACAAGAGCGATTGTTTTGAACGCCTTTCATCCCCCGCCTGATTTACGAATTACGAGCGCATAAGACCGGCATCGACTCATCTCCGAACAAATTTGCACAGCTGGAACGCCGACGCCGGGAAATAAAGATCTTTTCCAACAGATTTTCTGGCATAGCAGTTGCTGTTCCCGTTCACATGGCAACGAGTACTGCTGCGATCCAAGCCGCGCCGGCGAAAATGCGCTATTCGTCTATTCTCCGCTGCGTGGGCCAATCGCTCGAAGGAATGGAGCTGAAATCCGTCGATATAAAATCCCATGGTGAGGATTTCATCGTCCAAGGATGGAATCGGGGCCCCTCAATGGCCATGGATGTTGAAAAGCATTACACGCCGGAAGACATTCGCAAGCTTGACGACGAAGGACGGCAAAAACGAAAGCCATTTGTTGAGCCGCCTGATCTCCTGAGTCTGTCACAAATTCTTCGGCTTGCGGGAAATTATGTCGATCGCATGCGCGGTCGCTTACTGCGCGTCTCTTGGCAGGACCAATCGGACAAGATTCAATCCATCACGGTACAATGGCAAACGAATCCATCGGCAGAACCCGGCGCCGAAACGCTCGCCGTCGTCGAAGAATTGTGCATGCACATCTATAAGCAGCGAAAAAAAATGCCGCTGGTTACCGAACGTCAAGCACACCGTCCGTTCGTCAGCGTCGCACGCGGCGGTTGAGCAAAAAACCTTCAGGCTTGGTACTTGACCTCGCCGCCCACCAACGTCATCTCGACTTTCAGATCCTTGATTTTTTCCGGCTGAATTGCGAACGGATCTTCCGCGACGACCGCGATATCGGCGAGCTTGCCGGTTTCCAGGGTGCCTTTGTCGTTTTCTTCGAAGCCCACCCATGACGCCGTCGTCGTATGCATGGCAAAAGCTTCGTTGACGCTGATTCTTTCTTCCGGGACCCAAACCTCGCCCCAGCGCATTTTGCGCGAAACACAGGCCGCGATGTCTCGTAGCGGATCCACTGGCCAGTAGCCGGGTGAATCCGAGCCGCCGGCAATGATCACATTGTTTTTCAACAACGTGCGGAACGGAAACGCTTTGGTCAATCGCTTCTCGCCGACGCAATCCAAGATCGCATCGCCGACGTAGTAGCCGATTGCGATGTTCGGGATGGCAACGATACCCGAGCGCACCATGCGCTGCATGCGCTCCGGGGTGCAGAGCCAGTTGCCCATGTGCTCGATGCGATGGCGGTGGTCCTTGCGCGGCGAATTTTCGATGGCGTTTTCGTAGGCATCGAGCGCCATATCGAAAGCGCGATCGCCGATGGCGTGCACGCAGCAGCGCAGACCGGCCTCATGACACTTCATCACCGTGTGATTCAATTCGTCCTGCTGGATGCGGATAATGCCGTGATTATGCTCGTCGTCTTCGTAGGGCTCGTAAAAACAGGCGTTTCTTCCGGTGATGCCTCCGTCGATGCTCATTTTCACGCCGCCGACGCGCAGCCATTCGTTGCCGAAGCCGGTAATGAGACCCAGCTCGATGAGACTCTTCGATTCGATCATCGACTCGATCACGCGCGGTAAAATACTGACGCGCGCATGCATGCGGCCTTCCTTATAAATCTCCTGATAGGCGCGCACCGGTTCGGCGTAGCGCACGATATCGTGGACCGACGTTACGCCACGCTCGAGGCATTGGTTCAAAGCGAAGACGATGCCGTCCTTGAGCTGCAGATAATTGAACTCCGGCGCGACCTTTTTGAGAATCAGCTGTGCCCGCTCGTGCAGCTCGCCGGTAGGCTCCCCCGTGTCCGGATCGTGTTTGATATGACCCCCCGCCGGGTCTGGCGTATCACGAGTGATCTTTGCCGCTGCCAGAGCGAGACTGTTGCCGACCGTGATGTGCGCTCCGAAGGAAATCGACACCGGATGATCCGGAACCGCGCCGTCGAGATCACGTTTGTCGGGAAAGCGCTTGTCTTTGAGACGAAAATCCTGCATCGGACTACCGTGGGCAACGATCCATGAGCCTTTCGGCGCGCTCGCGGCGGCATTCGCCAATCGTTGCAAAATATCTGAAACCGAACCGACATCGACGTAAAAATCGCGGCAGTCGACGAGCTCCATTTCCGCCGTGCCTTTTTCGGAAAGATGAACGTGGGTATCGGTCAGTCCAGGAATCGCCGTGCGGCCTTTGAGGTCAATCACCTTGGTCTCGGGACCGGCAAGCCGACGCACATCATCGGAGCCGCCGGTGCAGACGATGCGCGAACCGGCACACGCGATCGCTTCGTGTATCGAACCTTGACGATCGAAG
>JBIOXP010000669.1:0-3691 GCA_044869705.1 Binatia bacterium
GGGTCCAACCGGTGTGGCATAGCTCACTCCAAAGCCGCGCGAAAATTGCAAATTCCCGAAGGGAAGATCAAATGAGCGCTTCGATACCTGACCAAAATCGACAAACACTGCTGCGTTAAATTCTTTCCAGATCGGCCGGCGCAGTTCAACCGAGCCTTCCACTAGGCTGAGACCGCCGAGTGGATCGTTGATCGAGCTCAGCGGCCCTAGGTGCCGACGGACATATCCGCGCACGCTCTTTTCGCCGCCCGCATAAAAGCGTTCGAACAGAGGAAGATTTTTATTGGCGCCGATGGAATCGGCCAAACCCAACTTCAGTCGACTTGCAAAGATTGTCTGCCAGCCAATGTCCAGATATTTTTTTGCCTCGACGGTCATTTTGTAAAAGCTGAAATCCCCGCCCCAGCCGGCAGAATCGAAGTTGAACGCTACCACCTCGCCTTTCTTGGGATTGAGCGGGTCGTCCGCGGTGTTCCACACCATGCCCGCGCTCGGACCGGAAAGAAACCCCTTGCGGCGAATTTCTCCGAGAGCGCTGACGGTGGCATCATCGATTTCGTTGAGCTTGTCAAATTCAAAGCGATACAGGACAAATCCCGTGAGCGCCCGCGAGAAGCGCTGCTCGATGCGCGGTGCGAAGCGGCCGACATGACGCAGATAAGTCTCTTCATTCTCCTGATCGTAGCTCCAGTTTACGGCTCCCTGTGTGCTCGGCGTCAGGAAATGGGGTTGCACCAGGTCGATCGCTCCTCTGATCGCAATCGATGAATACTTCCCGAGCACCGACAAACGCTGCCCGCCGCCGAGCCAGTTCAGGTGACGCCATTCCAATTGGGCGCGGAATTGGTCCTCCGTGCCATACCCGGCGCCGAGCCGGATCTCACGGTACGATTTTTCCGTCACCTCGACTTCGATCGGCACAACGGTCGGCGTGCCCTGTGTTTCAACCGGACCGATCCGCACCGCGCCAAAAAGGTCCAAGGCCAATAGTTTTTCTCGCGACTCGGCAATCTTGGATTGCGAGTAATTTTCGCCGGCATGAAAAGTGAGTTCCCGCCTGATGATCTCGGGATTGACACTCTGGGTCCCCTTGATGTCCGTCGCGCCAAAAACCGCAAGCGGTCCAGGCTCAATCGTGTAATGAATGTCCGCGCGACGTTCATCGAGATTGACTTGAGCCCCGCGCTCGGTTTTCACATGGGCGTAGCCACGGTCCAAAAACAAAGTTTTTAGAATCTGCTCACCCTGCTGATACTCAGTCTCGCGAAAAATCGCCCCTTTCTTGACCGGCAGCTCTTTCGGAACCACCGCCTCCGCGCTCCGATCACCGGTAACCGCCACATCAACTTCGCCGATCAATACGGGCGGCGCCTCTTCAATCATCAGCCGCGCCGTGATTGTCGAGTGCACATCGTCAATGTCCAAATCGTAATTTACGGCCGTTCCGTAGTAGCCCTTCGATTCATAGAACCGCTGTAATCTTTCGAGATCGGTTTGGAACGTGATCGGATCAAAGGGCGGCCGATCCTCCCAGATGCGATACCATGCGCGCGCTTTGGTGCTCATCGCCTCGCTGAGATCATCGGCTGAGAATGCCTTGTTGCCGACAAACTCGATGCGCTGGACTTTCCATTGCCGCGTTGTGTCGAGAGCATCGACCAAAACCGCGTAGCCGCGCTGGGGAAAAAGCATTAAGCCCACTACTAGGGCGATCACGGTTTGGCGAAGCGGCCTCACTACACCTTCTTAACACCTCGGCAAAAACGTCGAAACATGCTGTTGCCGATTTATCGACAGCCGTGCTGAAGGTGTTTCGACGAAATGCGTGTTCGATCGTCCCCGGATGACTGAGGAATCGCTGGATCGAAGGCGCAATAAGCGTTACGGTAACTTTGAGTACTGTTGTCCTCGCACAGCGGACCGCTAGGTAGCCGTTGATGGGATCACAATCGCTTCAAGCCTTGACGATCGCCATTTTTCTCTGGCTCGCGAACACGCTCGCTCCAGCGGCGCTCGACGCGTCGGCGATCAGTGGGACCTACATCACCACCGCTGATGTGTCGTTGCGGTCAGGCCCGGGAATGAGCTATCCCGTGATCACAACTTTGCCCAAAGGAATCAAAATCAATGTTGTCGACCGACAAGATTACTGGCTCAAAGTGGAGTCGAAGCACGGTCGTGTGCCCGGCTATATCGATGAACAGTTCGCCGCGCCTGAAGGTACTGCGGAAAGCAGCATTACGAACAAACCGGCACCGAAAGGCGTTTACCGCACACTAGTGGATGTGGATCTCAGACAGGGACCTGGAGCAACCTATCCGATCGTGGCGAGACTTCCCTCGGGTATCAAAGTTCAGGTCGTTCGCGCCGAGGGCGATTGGTTGCGCATCGAATCCAAGCACGGCGGCAAACCAGGGTATCTCGAGAGAAAATTCGTCGAGCGCTGGACAGAAAATTAGTGCTGCAGCGGTTGTTGGGCAAGCCCACGAAAAAATAATTAGCGGGCCCGCTAATTATTTTCTCCGAGCTCCCGCGATCGGCGCGTCGCTTTCACGACCGCGTCCATAAGGGTGCCGCGAAAACCGTTTTGTTCCAGGGCGTAGAGGCCGGCGATCGTCGTCCCGCCCGGTGACGCCACTTCGTCTTTTAACTCGGCCAAATGCTTTTTGCCCTCGAGCGCCATGCGCGCCGCGCCATAAACCGTTTGCAGCGCCAGTCTCACGGCCACTTCGCGCGATAAGCCAACTTGAACGCCGCCGTCCGCCAAAGCTTCGATGAACAGAAATACATACGCAGGGCCGCTGCCGCTGAGCCCGGTCACGGCGTCTAAAGATTTTTCCTCCACCGGTATGCCGATTCCGAAGCTGTTAAGAATTGCGCCGACTCTTTCCATGTCTTGGTCCGTCGCATGCGCTCCGGCGGCATAACCTGCCGCGCCGGCGCCGACCACGCAGCAAATGTTGGGCATGACGCGCACCACCCGCGCGCCGGGCTCGAGCTGCGTTTCGATGCGCCGCAGTGGCACTCCTGCGGCGACCGATACCAAAAGCTTGGTCTTGCCCAGTTTCTTCGCGATCTCCCGCGCCACCGAATCGACAATTTGCGGTTTGACCGCGAGGACCACGACGTCAGCAAAAGAACACAGCTCGGCATTGTCCGGCGTTGCCTTAATTCCGAGATCCTGCGCAATCGCTACTCGCAATTCGTCGCTTACGTCGCTGGCCATGACATTTTCTTTGCTCGCCAGCCCCCCTCGGATAATGCCGCGAGCCATGGCCGCCCCGATTTTTCCCGCTCCGATCACGCCGATTTTGTCATCCGACACGGAAACCTCCTACGAATGTAATCACCCGCGCGCCAGCATAGTTCCTCACTACGGCAACTTCAAAGTCGGTGTACTAACAAAAAAGCCCCCGGTGGGCCGGAGGCTTCTTATCCCGAACTACGGTTCCAGTACTAATACCTCTTGCCGAGATCCTGAAGCGCTTTTAGCGCATCGGCATCGTCAGGAGACAACGAGAGGATCTCGCGATATTTTTGCTCGGCATCGCTGACTCGTCCCAGCTGAGCATAGGCTTGACCCAAAGAAAACCGTAAATCGTTGCGCCTGCGTCGCATGCGCAACGCCTCCGCGTATTCAGCGGCCGCCTTCTCCCATACGCCGAGCTTATAATAAACCGCCGCCAGTTCA
>JBIOXP010000670.1:0-4107 GCA_044869705.1 Binatia bacterium
TCTGGTCGCCAAAGGTACTACCGAGGTCTCGCGCGTGTATCATCTGGATCGCGGTTACGAAAAAATCGAAAAGAAGCTTTCGCAGATCGGCGCGCAGATTGTTCGGGTCAGCGGCTAAAGCTCGTTGAACGGTCACGGGAAGTTCATCCATCATCGGGAATCCTGAAGCATGCCGATAAAGTTAGTAAAGACCAGCGAGCCAGGATTCAAGTCGCTATGGCAGCGAATTTTGGCGCGGCGCGGCGCGGGCGACGGCTCGATTGACCGGCGCGTCTCGGAAATCATCGAAACCGTCCGGCGCCAGGGCGACCGCGCGGTGTTGCGTTATACCGCTAGGTTCGATCACGTCCGCCTCAACCCTGCGGCGCTCGAAGTCAAAAAGACCGAGATCGAGGCTGCGTTGAAAACATTGCCCCGGGAAAATCTCTCGGCATTGCGGCTAGCGGCCAAACGTATTGCGCTGTTTCACCGGCATCAGTTGCAGAAGAGTTGGCGTTACCGCGACCCTCTCGGCATTGTGCTTGGGCAGCGGATCACGCCGCTGGCGCGCGTTGGTATCTACGTTCCAGGGGGCAAAGCGCTATACCCGTCGACCGTGCTGATGAACGCAATTCCCGCCAAAGTGGCGGGAGTCGGTGAAATCATCATGACTTCGCCGCTCGGGCCTGATGGTTCCGTGCTTCTGGCCGCCGCGCAGCTTGCCGGCGTGGATCGTATTTTTCGCGTCGGTGGAGCACAGGCCGTGGCCGCAATGGCTTTTGGAACGCAGACGATTCCCAAGGTAGACAAGATCGTCGGCCCAGGGAATATTTTCGTCGCGACCGCCAAACGCATGGTTTTCGGAGAGGTGAATATCGACTCGATCGCGGGACCGAGCGAGATTTTGGTTTTGATCGACAATTCCGCCGATCCGGTCCATGTCGCCGCGGACATGCTATCGCAGGCCGAACACGACGAGCTCGCGGCGGCACTTTGCGTGACGACTTCCGCTTCTTTGGCTCAGCGGGTCCGGAGCGCGATCGCCGATCGTTTGCGCCGCACGAAGCGTCAGGCGATTACTTCACGGTCGTTGAAAAACTACGGGGCCATCATCGTGGCGCGCGGGATCGACGAAATGGTCGAACTGGCAAACGAGATTGCGCCGGAGCACATCGAGTTGATCGTAAAGGAACCAGAACAACTGGCGGCGCGAATTCATAACGCCGGGGCAATTTTTTTGGGGCCCTACTCGGCGCCGCCTTTAGGCGATTATCTCGCCGGACCCAACCACGTACTCCCGACCGGCGGCAGCGCGCGGTTTTTCTCTCCGCTTGGGACCTATGATTTTCTCAAGCGCACAACGATCATTCGAGCCGAGCGTCGCGCACTGAAGGCATTGGCGCCGGCGATAACGCATCTGGCGAGGCTGGAAGGGTTGGACGATCACGCGCGCGCAGTGGAGGCGCGATTCGGACCGGGCTTATGAGGATCGGTTAGAGAGCCGATCCGAGCGAAACAAGGAGACCCAGGATGGCACGGACCGCGAATGTCGAGCGCAAGACCAAAGAGACCGATATAAAACTGTCGCTGGAAGTGGACGGGGTAGGAAAAGCGGCCGTTCAAACCGGTATGCCTTTTTTCGATCATATGCTCGATAGCTTTAGCCGGCACGGATTTTTCAATATCGATATCAAGGCCACAGGCGACCTTGCCGTGGATTACCATCATACGGTGGAAGACGTCGGCCTTGCGTTGGGTCAGGCTTTTAAAGACGCCCTGGGCGAGAAACGCGGCATCCGGCGCTTCGGCGAGGCGAGTTGCCCGCTTGACGAAGCCTTGGCCAAAGTCGTGGTCGACTTGAGCGGCCGGCCGTATCTTTTCTACAATGTAAAGATCCGCCCGGGCCGTGTCGGAGACTTCGACACCGATCTGCCGCACGAATTTTTCGCGGCTTTCGCCAACCAGCTAGGCATGAATCTGCACATCGATGTGCCGCGCGGCGAGAATCCGCATCATATTATCGAGGCGTGCTTCAAGGCGTTCGCACGCGCGATGGATTTTGCGACCCAAATCGATCCCCGGGTCGAAGGCGTATTGTCGACCAAAGGAAGCCTTTAGAAAAGTCGTTTAGCCGTTCAAGCTGGTCGACCGGTTCAAACCGTCCAAGTCATTTCAGATATGATTGCCATTATCGATTACGGAATGGGCAATTTGCGTAGCGTGCAGAAGGGATTCGAGCGCGCTGGCTTTGAGGCGCTCGTCACGCGCGATCCCGGCCAGATCCAATCAGCCGGGGGCGTGGTTCTGCCCGGCGTCGGCGCGTTCAATGCCTGTATGGAAAACCTCGCTAAATTCGGCTTGATCGAGCCGATTCGCGATGTTGTCCTTAGCCAAAAGCCGTTTCTGGGAATATGTCTGGGTTTTCAACTGCTCTTTTCCGAGAGCGAAGAGTTCGGCAGGCAAAAGGGCCTCGACCTTTTTCCCGGCAAAGTCGTCGGCTTTCGCGCCCGTGAAAATCTCAAGGTGCCCCACATGGGTTGGAACCGGCTCGAAAAAAAGCACGAGTCGCCATTTCTCGAAGGGATTTCGAGCGGCGACTACGTCTACTTCGTACACTCGTATCATGTCGTGCCCGACAATCGTTCGATCGTGACGACGACGACCGATTACGATGACCCGTTCGTCTCCAGCATTGCCACCGACCGACTCTTCGCGTGTCAGTTTCATCCTGAAAAAAGCCAGGAATTGGGCCTGCGGATCCTCGCCAACTTCGGCCGCTTTGTCGCAAACAACTAAGCATGCTGATCATCCCCGCCATTGATCTCAAAGATGGACGCTCTGTTCGTCTGTTTCAGGGAGAGATGGACAAAGAAACCATTTACTTCGAGAACCCTGTCGACGCCGCGAAGCATTGGATCAAAGAGGGAGCCACTTTTGTGCATGTCGTCGATCTGAACGGCGCAGTGGAAGGACGGCCAATACACACCCGAGAAGTTTCGGAGATCTGCCGACTGCATGGCTTATCCGTAGAGCTTGGCGGCGGCTTGCGGTCGATCGAAGCGGTCGAGGCCGCCTTCACCCTGGGCGTAAGCCGGGTGGTTATCGGCACCGCCGCATATGAGAGTCCGGGGTTCTTACGCGCGCTGTGTAAAGAGTTTCCCGGAAAAATCGTTGTTGGCATCGATGCGCGCGAGGGTAAAGTGGCCGTCAAGGGCTGGAAAGAAACGACTGGGTTTGAGGCGATCGAGTTAGCAAAGCGCTGCGAACACGACGGCGCATCGCGCATTATTTATACCGATATCGGTCGCGATGGCACACAACAGGGGGTCAATATCGATGAAACCCTAAGAATGGCGCGCGCCGTGCGCATTCCGCTCATCGCCTCCGGCGGAGTTGCGACATTGGATGATATCCGCAAGCTCTTGCCTCTGGAGAAGGAGGGAGTCGAAGGCGTGATCGGCGGAAGGGCGCTGTATGCAGGCGCGTTCAATCTCAAGGACGCCATTGAAGCAGTCACGTAGGAGGATTCCTGTACCTACTTGCCCATTTTCGGCTGCCCTAGATCAGTAACCTTCCCGAGTCCTGGCATCGGTGCTTGACATCCATGAGGTGATAGGGTCAAATTCGCGGTTGACATTGGCCAGGAGGAATTCCCATGAACAAGCGAACAGCGTTAATTATGACTGCTGCGATTTTGACCGCGGGTTTGCTTTCGGCGAATCCCAGCGGTGCGCAAGAAGCAGGTGCTCCTGCGGCGGCAAGACCCGGCTTTTTTAGTGTTCTTGGCAGTATTCTTTTGACCCCACCTCATTTACTTTTTAAGACCGTGACCTGCGTTGGCACACAAGTGACTGCCGCAGTTCCCTACGTGGCAACTTACGGTGTTGAAGGTGCTTACGATGGCGGCACCAATGGTAGAGATATCGGTGAAACAGCGCGCCGCTCATGCACCGGATCGTGGATCGTGCGGCCGTCGCAGGTTGCTCGAGATTACGGCGAATAATTCAGCATGGTGAGGTAAACCGTGGGCGGCGGACACGATGCTCACGGTTTACCAGTGCCGCGTTTTCTCTCTCGTTAAAGTCCAACTCAACTATCATTACTCGCCACTTACCCGTCGAGCAGACG
>JBIOXP010000671.1:0-4921 GCA_044869705.1 Binatia bacterium
GCAACAGCAAAAACGGTTGCGAGTGTTGCGCAGAACGTGTGCGCTTTATTCATCTATCTGCCTCCTTGTACACTAAACCAACTCAACTGCCTTTGTTGACCTTTTTTACTTCGGTGAGCAACTCTTCGCTCGATAACAGGTCTTTTTCCGAATTGCTGGGCCGAATGTTGAGATAGCGAACCACACCTTCTTTATCGATGATCACGTAAGCGCGCTTGGCAATCCGGCGCGGCTCGTCGTAGACGCCGTAGGCCTGCATCGCCTTGCCGTCGCGGTCGCTCAGCAGTGGGTAATTGATTTTGGCGAAATCGGCGAAAGCTTTCTGAGAAAAGGGCGCGTTCGCGCTGATCCCCAAAACTTCAGTATTCTCGGCCTGGAATTGCGAATAGTTGTCCGAACCGGACGCCTGGAGATCCTTGATTCAGGTTGGGCTGAAATCGAGGACGTAAAAATTTATCAGAACGTTTTTCCCTTTAAGACTGCTGAGCTGGAGCTTGCCTCCTTTCGTGCTGTCGAGCTCAAAATTTGGAGCTTTGTCGCCGACCTGAAGCGCGAAAACCAAACGCGGCAGCGCGAGAAACAAAAAGACTAGCAGCAGAACCAATGAACGTGACGTTGTGCTTTGCTTCATATTCTTTTCCTTAGACGAAAGCGCAGAAAAAATATTCTAGCGAGGTGATGCTTTATCTCGTACGCGGTAGGGCTGTGTCAATACCCCAAAAGGGAGCTACGTAAATACCCCGAACGGGGATTACTCCAGCCCTTCACGAACCGCCAGGACAGCGGCTTCAGTGCGGTTTTTGACGTCGAGCTTGCGAAAAACGGCTTTCAAATGGCCTTTGATGGTTTCGCGTGCGAGGCACGTACAATCGCTAATTTCCTCATTGCTAAGGCCTTCGGTCATAAGCCGGAGTATTTTGAATTCCACTTCAGTCAATCCGAACCGCTCGGCAAATCGAACCATCCGTTGTTGATTGGAACTCGGGGCGCGGCTGGACGGCTGTTCCAAAGCGAGTTGCGCCAAGTACGGTGAGGAGGAGATCTTTCCTGCGTGAGTCCGGCGAATAATTTCAATAAAGTCGGTGCGATCTGTATCTTTCAAGATATAGCCAATCGCCCCGGCTCGAATGGCGGCCGCGATTTTGTCGTCCTCGTGATGGACCGAAAGCATGAGAATCTTAGTTCGGGGTGAAACTGCGCTGATCAGACGAGCTGCTTTAATACCGTTCATCCTCGGCATATCGACATCGAGCAGTGCCAAATCGGGCAAATTCTCTCGTGCTCCGGCGACCGCCTCATGGCCGTCGGCGGCATCCGCCACCACTCGAATATCGGTGCCGGTTTCGAGGAGAATTTTTAGGCTCTGGCGAAAGAGCCTTTCGTCGTCGGCAATGAGCAGCTTTATGGACATCAGACTGGTATGACGCCTTGATTACCTCGCGCGGCCCATCGGCACAATATTGGCCGAAACTGGTTTGAGGAGCAAGCGGCTTTGTGACGATCGGCCGATGAGCGAAATCCGTTTCTTTGTGATCCATAAACCTGTTTGATCGCTATAGTGAGCCGACGACGGGTGACCGGACTGGCCTGACGGCAACACCATTTCGGAACTGATCGTCTCGCCGAGCTCTGCCACAAATCGCAAGGACGAGCCGACAGTCTGAGAGAACGGATTCGAATGACGATAAAAACCAAGATTGATTGTCATGCCATCGCCGGGTGTTGGAAGCGGTCCGATTCCCAGCGCATGCTTAAAAACGCGTTTGCGACCAAACGCGTGTGTCATGTGGAGCTGATGAATTTTTCCCCAATGCCATGCTTCAATGTCGCTGCCGAGTTTCTCCTGAAGCTCACTACAGGCTTCACGCAGCGCAGTAAGAACCAGGGCGGAACGCGATTGGCGCGAAAACCAGACCGAGCTCGGATCGGTCAAGATTCGATCCGTGGGAACGATGCACTGGTTTAAAATTTCAGTGTAGGCACAACAAAGTTCCTCGCCGAGCGTTGGCGTCAGAAGATTTTGCAACAAGCGGTAATGAAACAAATGAAAAATGGTCGCGTCGACACTGCCGGCATTACAGCTTCCGTCCCAGGCGAGCAGCCGCTGCGCGGCGGCCGTAATCGTGCGTTCTTCGTCCGAAATGCGCGACAAATCGCCGGCAAGTTCAGCGATCAGTTCAACGGCGTGAAGCGACAAACAGTCGAACTGGACCTCTGCGGACTGTTCAAATGTGAACTTGGAGCGCGCGTGCAGCAGCTGCTCGATCCGGCGAATCCGGTGAGGCGGCTCGAAAAATTGGGACAGGTAGTACGGATAAATGCAATCGGTGATGCGATTGTTAGCGTTCGCGACTACTCCCTCCGGTGGATTGTAGACGTGCGGAAGCTCTTCAAACGGAATATAACCCAGCCAGCCGTTGTCCTCGTTCCAGCCGGGGAGAGGGAGCAGAGAAGCGACGCCACGACGGCGCGGAATCTTGCCGGCGAGAGCGTAACCGATGTTGCCTCCGCGATCGGCGTAAATGAAGTTCAAACTGGGCGCCGTGTGGTAGCGCAAACTGTCGAGAAACTGACTCCAGGTTTGTGCGCGATTGATGCCGTACAGACTGTGCAGTTCCTGACTCGGCTCTTGAGCGCTCCAGCGCACGCTTAGAAGTTCTCCGCGGCTCGACAGCTCGGCAAAATCACTGATCGCCGGGCCATGACGTGTAAAGCGAATGATTTTTTCAACTGCAGGCTTGCCGCGGATCGCAATGCGCTCTTTGCGAATTGTAAATTTTTTCCACTGCTCTCCGGCAAGATAAAGATCCGGCTCAATACGATGCACCTTTTCGCGATAGATCTCAGCATCATCGCAGAGTGCCGCAGTGATGCCCCATGCGAAGTGTCGATTATGGCCGACTTGTACAAGCGGCACGCCGGGAATCGAGGCACCCCAAACTTCGTAGGCGTCCGAGCGCGGCGAGTTGGTCTCAGCTCTTAAATGCGTCAAGTACCAGACCGAAGGAAGAGCCAAGCGAAGGTGCGGGTCATTGCATAGAATGGCGGCGCGGTTCTGTGACCGCGCCGGGGCAATCGCCCAGCAGTTGCTACCGCTCCCCGCGGGGTGCCAATCAGTTTGTGCCAAAACTCCGCTACAAAATTGCCAGACTCTGCGACTCGCGTCCCACGCGGTACGGGCGCTCCCTGGAGCATTATCAGGATAGCTGGGAAGCAAGCTCCGAAGCTTGGCGGGTTCATCGGCAAGTCTTGCCGCCACGGCAATGAAATTGAGGCGAGTGTAGAGCGCGGTGGAAAGCAGAAACGCAAAACCTTTGCCGATCGTCAATGTATCTTCGGGGCGCCAGGGCTCCGGGTCGTACCGCAGCAAGCGAAATTCCCACGGCAAGCGCTTCCCACAGTTCTCAATGTACCGATTGATGCCATCGCAGTAGGAGTGAAGGCGAAGCGCGTCGTCTTCTTGCAAAAGTTCTAGGGATGCCGAGGCCGCGGCGCGAATACCGATGAGTCGGATGAAATAATCGAAATCAACGGACGTCCGATTGCGAAAATGGCTCGAGAGCTCACGCCATGGCAAGGCGAAGTCACCAAAAATTTCTGCCATGCGGCCGCTCAAAAAGCGCCGATTCATGTCCATCTGCCAAAGCCGCTCTTGAGCGTGCAGATATCCCTGCGTGAAGAACAGATCATGCTCATCGAAGGCGGACACGTGGGGAATGGCGTGCTGATCCCAGAGCACTTCGACGGGTCTCCTCAGACCGGCCAGGCGCAATTCTCCTTTATGAACGGGCAGAGCGTGACGGTCGAGAAGGTGGATCAATGAGCAAAGGGGCGCCGAGAAAAGTTTCGAGAAAAATCCTCGCTTCGGCAAATCCATCGAAGCTACTGAAATGATTCCTCGACGTGGTCTTGAGGCGAAGCTTAACCCATTCGTCGAGGGTTCTTAGTTCGCCTCACTATCACGTCGCGGACAGTTCGATTGGCAAATCCGGGTGAAAAATGCCGCAGCCTTAGACAAGCGCCTTGACCGACGGCCGGGCCTTTACTCTTTCGAGGTATTTTCCCAGGCGGGGCAGCGATGCATCCGGCAACACTCCGAAGCCTTCCAGGCGAGTAAAGCGCGGCAAGAGGTCGGCATCGACCAACGAGAAATCGCCCACCAAGTAATCTTGCTCACCGAGCTCCTCTTCAAGACGCTGCAAGAGTTTTTTCAATTCCGCCTTGGCGTCGGCGATCACTTGCTGGTTCTGCTCTTTGCTATCCTTCATCAGCTCGACACGAAGCCGTTGGTAGGGAGCATCGAAGTGCGCCATGCCATAATCGATGAGAATTCTCGCTCTGGCTCTTTTGGCGGGATCCTTTGGCATGAGCGGCGGGTTGGGGTATTTTTCATCGAGATACTCATTGATGATCAGAGATTCGTAAAGCACCGTCGCGTCATCGGTGAGCACCGGCACTTTGCCGTACGGGTTGAGTTTCAAATACTCAGGCGTCTTTTGTTCGTGGGCTCGAAGATCGATGGGCGCAATATCATAGGGCAGATTTTTTTCCGCCAAGACAATTTTAACGCGCTGGCAATTAGGCGATGATTTGAAATCGTAAAGCTTGATCACGGACGTGCTCCTTTCAGCAGTTTAAGCGCAGCTTATACTAAGATTTCATTTAAAGTAAAAGCGTGATCGCCGAGGGAAAACTTGATCTGGTGGTTTTTTGATGTTAAGCGGATATCACTATTATAAACGGGCGTGAGTTTTGAACGCTTCGGAAGCAGCACAAAGCATTTTTCGCGGTTTGAAAGGCGCAGGTATCAATCTGGTCGCAACGCTTCCGGATGTGAATCTTGCCGATTTACTCGCCGAGGTCGAAAGCGACGCCGAGGTAATACACGTTCCGCTCTGCCGTGAAGAAGAGGGAATAGGAA
>JBIOXP010000672.1:0-13821 GCA_044869705.1 Binatia bacterium
CTCAACACCATCTTAGGCAAAATGGTCCTCACCTCGCCGCTTCGAGGAAACTCAGGACAGGCGCTGGAACGGGCGAGGGAGCCTTCGCGCAAGTCACCAGACCTGCACCTCGCCCGCTTACAGGAGAGGCTACGTCTGAGCCTTACATGCCGATCAATTTTTTTACCCGCTCGACAACATCGGGCGGGGCGGTCTTGACTTCTTTGGCCAGCGCGTCGAGCTCTTCGCCGCTTGCGGGATCGATATCCAGGCGGCGCTTTTCCGCCTCGGCCAGGAGCGCCGGATCGTGAATCGTTTTGTTGAAGGCATCCCGAATGATCTTCACCCGATCGGCAGGGACGCCGGGAGGAAAAACGATGGGTCGGCCGAATTCGTCCGCTGCAAGTACGACTTTGACTAGACGCCGGACGTTTTCCGCGGTCTTGTATTTGTCCATTAACTCGTTGAAGAGCGGCACGTCTTTAATCCGCGGGTCGCGCTTGTTGCCGGTCTGATACAGCACCCGGACAAAGTTTTTCTTGCGCCAAGTAATAAAAGGTTCGCGGGCAAAAAACGCATTGACCGTAAAGGCACGGCACATGACTTCACCGCGCTCGACGGCGAGATCGATATCCTGCCCCGCGACATAGCCGGGGACGACGTCGAATTTCGCGCCGGTCGCATCTTCCAAAAGCTTGGGCATGTAATACGCTGAGGAAGTGACACCCGTGGCGCCACATTTCGGCGGCGTCGACGCGGTGCGGACATCCTCGATGGTCTTGTACGGTGTATCGGCGCGCATGTACATGAGACTGTTCGAGCTTACTGTGCTGCCGATCCAAATTATCTTGCTCCAGTCGAATTTGACCTCAGGCCTTTTGGCAAGCTGCTCGAAATAGAGCGCGGGGTAAATGGCGCCGAGGGTCAGCCCGTCCGGCTTCGCGGTATTGTACAGTTGATTGGTCGCAATCAGACCGGCCGCCCCGGCAACATTTTGAATGATGATGTTAGGGCTGCCGGGAATGTACTTCGGCATAAATTCCGCGACCAGGCGCGGATATAGATCGTAAACGTCGCCGGCCTTGGTGCCCACGATGATCGTAATGGTTTTGCCCTGGTAAAAAGGCGTCTGCGCGCGAACTGGAGCGGAGCAAAGCAGGATCAATAGCAGCGGTAAAAATCTCATCAGCATGATGTCTCCCATGTTTGTTAGAGTAGGGGCCGCCTATTATTCACCCAAAAGCTTGCGCATGCGCGCAACAACATCGGGGGGTGTCGTCATCACATCTTTCGCGAGTGATTCCATTTCGTTCCATCTGGTCGGGTCAATCTCGAGTCTACGCCGCTCTGCCTCGGCGAGGAACGCGCCTTCGGCGATTGTCTTGTCAAACGCGTCGCGCAGGATTTTGACGCGCTCGGCCGGCACTCCCGGAGGGGCGACGATGGGACGTCCCAAATCTCCCGACGCTAGGATCACTTTCGCCAACGTCCGGCCCGCCGCGCCGGTTTTATACTTATCCATCAGCTCATAAATCGTCGGCGAATCCTTAATTCGGGCATCCCGTTGGCTGCCGGTTTGGATCAGCACATTAGTAAAATTCCGTTTGCGCCATGAGATAAACGGTTCTCGGGCGTAGTAGGCCGTGATGGTGAATGCCCGGCACTGGAGCTCGCCGCGTTCCACCGCTAGATCGATATCCTGTCCCGACACGTAGCCGGACACGATATCGAACTTGGAGCTGAGCACTTCCTCCAATAGCTTGGGTATGTAGTAGCCCGCGGAGGCAATCCCCGTGGAGCCGCATTTCGGAGCGGTGGATGCGTTGCGGACGTCATCCATCGACTTGTACGGCGTATCGGCGCGCATATAGAGGAGCTGGTTGGATTTTACCGGACTACCGATCCAGTTCCATTTAGCCCAGTCGTATTTGACTTCAGGTCTCTTGATCAGCTGATCGAAATAAAGCGCCGGATAGATTGCGGCCAGTGACAAACCGTCGGGCTTGGCGACGTTGTATACCTGGTTCGCGGCTATCAATGACGCAGCACCCGGCACATTTTGCACGATGATGTTGGGATTACCCGGAATATGCTTGCTCCAGTATTCCGCGAGCAAGCGCGGATAAAGATCGTACACGTCGCCGGCCTTAGTACCGACGGCGATGGTGATGGTTTTGCCCTGATAGAACGGCGCTTGCGCCAGCAGGTCGGTACTCCAGCCTAGGATGAGCACGAGGACGAGAATAAGAATCATAAGACCTATCCCTCCCGGCAAAAATTTCGGCCGGAGCATATCCCCCGAGAGTGCCATGCGCAACAACGGCCTCGAGGGAGAGCCGGCGATTTTATTTCCCGCTCAGCAGTTTTTGCATTCGCTGCACTACGTCTGGGCTGGCCGCCATAACCTCTTTGGCCAAACTCTCGATTTCCGCGCCGCTCGCAGGATCCATTTCCAGGCGGCGCTTTTCGGCAGCAGCCAACAGCGCCGGATCTTTTACGGACTTATCGAAAGCGTCGCGGAGTATTTTTAAACGATCCGCAGGAATACCCGGAGGAGTGACCAGCGGACGGCCGAATTCGCCGGCAGATAGCACGACTTTCGCCAGGCTCCTGCCCTCGGCCGGGGTTTTATATTTGTCCATTAGCTCGTAAATGGTCGGCGCATCTTTGAGGCGGGAGTCGCGCTTGGCGCCGCTCTGCATCAAAACGTTTACAAAGCCGCGCTTGCGCCACGAGATAAACGGCTCGCGGGCAAAATACGCCGTGATCGTGAATGCGCGGCAAACCACCTCGCCGCGCTCGACGGCGAGGTCGACGTCTTGGCCGGACTGATAACCCAGAACAATATCGAACTTCGTGCCGAGCGTCTCTTCCATCAGCTTAGGCAAGTAGTAACCGGTTGAAGTAATCCCGTTGGAACCGCACTTGGGCGCCGCCGACGCATTCTTGATGTCGTCCATGGATTTATAGGGAGCATCGGAGCGCATATATAAAAGGTGATTCGACGTTACCGGATTTCCCACCCAGCCGAACTTCGTCCAGTCGAATTTCACTTCCGGCTTTTTTGTCAGCTGCTCGAAATAAAGCGCTGGATAGATGGCGCCGATGGTCAAGCCATCCGGTTTGGCGACGCTGTAAACCTGATTGGCCGCGATCATCGACGCGGCGCCGGGCACGTTCTGGATGATGAAATTCGGATTTCCCGGAATATACTTCGGCATGAACTCGGCGAGCATGCGCGGATACAAATCGTAGGCGTCACCGGCCTTGGTGCCGACGATGATCGTAATCGTCTTTCCTTGATAGAACGGGGTCTGAGCCGCGGCCTGCCCGACCGCGAAAACTAACAGTAATAACAACGCTAAAACCAAACGATGCATTCTATGCTAACCTCCTGAAAAGAATTCGACCGAACCGTATCATTTAAAAAGATAGAATCAACCGACTGGCTCTAATCGGTCGACATGCGGTTCAATCTTTTAGACGAAGCCGACGGTCAATCAATTCGACCCGCGGCTCGGCTTCTTAGCGCAAGATCGGCAGAGTTTTTCTTGGGCGCGGAGCACGACTGAGGGCGGCTCATTCCGAGAGAACTTTTTTCACGCGCTCCATAACTTCGGCGGGCTGATCCATGATTTCTTTCATCAAGCTCTGGAGCTCTTCGCCCGGCGTATATTCCATGTCCATTTGTGCTTTTTTTGCCTCGTCGATCAAGCCTGGATCGCGCATCGCTTTGGCATAAGCGTCACGCAGCGTTTTCAGCCGGTCGGGCGGCGTGCCCGGGCCGGCGAGCATCGGCCGACCAAAATCGCCGCTTGCCAGCACGATGCGGGTTAAGCGCCGTGTCACGTCGGGAGATTTGTATTGATCCATTAATTCGAAGAGCGTCGGCGTCTCGGGCAAGCGCGGATCGCGTTTTGAGCCGCCCTGGAGAATATGCCGATCGAATCCTTTTTTGTGCCAGCTGTCGAACGGCTCGCGGCCAAAATGTGGCGGGATGTCCATGCCGCGGCAGATGATTTCGCCGCGCTCGACTGCGACATCGATCTCAGAGCCGCCCTGATACCCAGTGACCGTGTTGAGCTTTGCCTTGAAAGCCTCGTCGAGAAGCTTGGCGATGAGATAACCGGTGCTCGCGGTTCCGGTAGAGCCGCATTTGGGCGGCTCGCTCGCTTTGATAATATCGCCGAGAGATTTAAACGGCGTATCGGCGCGAAAGTAGAGCATGGTGGGCGCCTTTTCCTGGGTGCCGATGAATTCGAATTTCCGCACATCGAATTTTACTTCCGTGCGACCGACGATCTGGTCGAGGTACAAGCTGTTGATTGGCACGAGCAAGGTCAGGCCGTCGCCCTTCGCCACGTTGAAGACGTAGTTGGCTGCAATCACAGAACTTGCGCCAGGCATATTTTGCACAACGAAGTTGGGAGTGCCGGCAATGTAATTGGGCATGTAGCGCGACAGAAGCCTCGCCCAGCGGTCATAGAATCCCCCGGGTGTGAAGCCTACGATGACACGTACGGTTTTGCCGCTATAGAATTGCTCGGTCTTTGGTTCCGCGCCGCGGCCGCTAGTCGGGATCGCGGTCGAGCAAAACGCCAGAATCGCGAGACAGCACGCGAAGCGGGAGAGTTTTCGCGCGTTCATCGTTATGCCTTCAACGTGAACGACCGTCATTGTGCCTGGCAATGAAATCGATTATGAGCGGGTGCGCGGCGGTCGCTCCAAAGAACGCCAACTACCCGCTCAATCCGAGCCACGGAAGAAGCAAACCCTCGGGAAATGGCAGATTGAGCACCCTGACGAAAAGCATATAGTAGAAAATAAATGCGATCACCGTCAGGACGAGGGAGAGGACCCATGATTCCTTTCCTTGAAATTTCATGTAGGTGAACATCATCAAAGGAATGGCGATCGAAAATCCGACGAGCAAGACAGCAACGAAAAAACCAAACAACCAAGAAAACATCGTGATCGCTCTTTTTTTTGCGATCGCCGGCTCGACTGTTTGAGTGAATTGAAAATCCACCGGCGCTGCATCTGTAGACTCCTTCGCCTTGAGGCCCTTCAAGTCGAAGATGACTTGTACGATGGCGAGAATCAGCATCGGGATGCCGATCGCCCACGGATAAAGCCGCGCCTGCATGCGCCATTCGTGCGCCTGGTAAACAAAAACGCAGAAAAAGATCAAGGCACAAAAGCTAAAGATCGCCGCCGGTCTAATCTTCAACGGTCATCCTCCAAAATCTTTATCACGGCTCCCCGGACACACAGACTCGTTCGGAGCAGCGGAATCTAGCAGAGTTTCTTCGATCCGTCCATCGATCCGATGCTCATCGAGCCACTGACGCTGAGCGCGCGCATTAGGCGAATTCTGGTTTTTCGCTTAACACACCGGCAATTCGCTGGTCAACGGCTTACCTGTTTTGCTGCCACGCCAGTGTGTGATAAGTGGAGCTAACAGTCGCACTGCGTACTACCATTCCGGGACAGAAAAGCTAGGAAACCGCTATGGACTTTCGTCTTACCGCCGAAGAAGAACGTCTGCGCCAGAGTGTCGAGCGATTCGTCCGTGATGAGCTCATCCCGTTGGAGCCGGAAATCGCCAACGCTCCCGATATTTTCGAGGGCAGCAGATGGAAAAGCCGGGTCAAATCCAGCGCAGATCCCCAGATCAAGCGTTACCTCGCCATCATGGAAAATCTCCAGGCGAAAGCGGAAGCCGCGGGGCTGTGGCACCTGGACGTGCCGAAACGGTATGGCGGCTTGGAAATCAGCAATGTCGCACTGATCGCGGTGACAGAAGAGCTCGAAAAGAGCTCGGTTCCTTTCGAGCTGGGCAATCATGTCTCGAATATCCTGTATGGCTGCACAGGAGATCAGATCGAAAAATATCTGTGGCCGTGCATTCGCGGCGAAAAGACTTCGGCATTCGGCTTGACCGAGCCCGCTTCCGGCGCCGACCCCTCGATGATGCAAACGACGGCAACTCCTGACGGCGACTTTTTCGTGATCAACGGAACGAAGATGTTCCCAACGTTTGCCGACGTCGCTGATTTCGTCCAGCTCTTCGCTCGTCTGCCTGGCACCGCCGGTCGAGACGGTGTTACTTGCTTTTTGATCGACACCGGGACGCCCGGCTACCAGGTCGCGCGCAGCATCGCGACGATCGCGGGGAGCGAACCTTGCGAGCTGGTATTTGAAAACTGCCGTGTGCACAAATCCCAGGTTCTTGGCGAGATCGGTAAGGGTTGGGCTTTGAACCAGGCCTGGCTCGGAGCGAGGCGATTCCAAGTGGGCATTCGTGCCCATGGAAAATCAGCGCGGGTGCTGCGCATCGTGCGGGATCTGGTCCGGCACGATGAGAAGGCCAGTGCTCAATGGGTCTCGACGATCGGTCACTTTCTCGGCGAAATCGAGGCGCTCAGGACGCTCACTTACCTGGGCGCATGGAAAGCAGACCAGAAAATGGACGTGCGGGCCGAAGCGGCGAACGTCAAACTCTCCGCCACCGAGCTTTTGCATCGTGTGATCGACTTCGCGCTCGAGGTCGCCGGGCCGTCGGGACTCCGGAAAAACCACTTCCTCGCCCGAGCCTTTCGGCATGCCCGAGCGACCCGCATCGTCGAGGGTCCGTCGGAGATTCAGCGGCACATCATCCAACGCGCGCTGTTTCGCGACGGCGTGGCCGGGCTGGAATTGATCTAGGGGCGCAGGATGCGCGCCGCCTACACGGAATAATAATATGGACCTCAAACTTAGCGAAGAAGAAAGCCTGATCAAAAACACGGCGGCGCAATTTGTCGACAGGGAACTAATTTCCCGGGAGGGAGATTACTTGAGACAAGACGCGCGATTTCTACCTCCCGGGCCGCCGGCACGGCGTCGACTTCAGCCGGCGGTGAGCGAGGAACTGGCCGAGCGCGCACGACAGGCGGGACTGTGGAGTCTCGAAATACCGGAGAAACTCGGGGGCAGCCCATTGAGCGCCGTTGCGCGCGCGCTGGTTCACCGCGAGTTCGGCCGTTCGGTTCTGCCTTTTCGGCCCGTGTCCATTCCGGCATTCCTGTTCGACACGCCGTATGGCGAAAAACTCGCCACGGGCGAGCTCTCTCTGGCGTTGGCTTTCGAAGAAGCTCACAGGACCGGCGAGCTGAGCACGTCGCAAATTCTTTATCGTCAGGAGGTCGAGGGAACGACTCTGCGCGATTCGTCGATTTTTGTCTCCAACTCCGGCGCCGATTTGTTTTTGTTTCCGGCGCGAGAACAGGGGAGCGATCGGTTGGGCCTGTTTATGATCGAGCGAGACGCGTCGGGGGTCACGATCACGGACGAAGTGGATCTTACCACCGACGCCACGGTCGCCAGACTGATTCTGCAACAATGCAAAGTTCCCAACGACCGACTGCTCGGTTACGAGTACGAAGCCGGTGAAATCATCGCGTCCGAACAATTGAACATGGCGGCGCGCTCGCTCGGCATCGGCATGCGCTGCTTGGGAAGCGCAATCGAGCACGCCCGGAATCGAGTGACCTTCGGCCGGCGACTGGCGGAGCGCCAAGCGATCCAGTGGATGCTTGCCGATTTGTCCGTTGAAATACGGACCTGCACCTGGCTTACGCTCGAAGCCGCCTCGCGCGCAGATCAAGAGCTCACTTATTTCGAAGAAGCGGCGCTGGCAAAAAACCGTGCGACCAAAATGGCTTTTCAGGCGGCCGATACGGCAATTCAAATTCACGGCGGTTATGGAGTCTGCAAGGAGTTCCCGTTCGAAGCGTTTTATCGCGAAGCGCGCCTGATGCGGTTGTTATATGGACGGGAAAATGAACTGGAGCGAGCGGCGGGGGAGAAATTTTTGAGGCAATAAGGTCGTGCTTCGATCCGGACGACGGTGTCGCCTACTCAGGATGGACGGCGAAATGTAGGGGCGCAGCATGCTGCGCCCGATAAGGAGTTGAGATGCGAAGAAGCAAGGTTTGTTTCGTTGGTTACGGTTCGACGGAGTATTCCCGCAATTCCGAGGCCTCGGCGCTTTCCTATTATGCCGATGCGATTCGAGATGGGCTCAAGCGGACCGGCATCGATAAGAAAGAAATTCGCGGATTCTCGATTACGACGCAGGCCAGTCCCGATTATTCGCCGCATGTGGCGGAGCAATTAGGGCTGGAAGTCGATTGGGTCTTGAACGGCGACTATGGCGGCGCGGGCGGCGTGATGAGCGTTCGACGCGCCGCGGATGCGATCGAGTGTGGCCATCTCGATCTGGCATTGCTGGTGGGCGGCAATTCCTTCGACCGAAGCACGCCCACACAGCGCCAGCTCGAGTATCAGCGCGGCAACTTTGTCGATGTGTTCGGTTACGGTGGACCGAATTCCTTGATGGCGCTGATCCAGCGCTTGCACATGACCCACTACGGCACGACCCTGGAGCAAATCGGCAAAATTGCCGTGGCACAACGGTTCAATGCGCTGAACAATCCGCAGGCGCTGTTTCGGCAGCCCATGAGCATGCAGGATTATCTCAACTCGCGGATGATCTCCGACCCGATTCGGTTATTCGATTGCGTCATGCCTTGCTCGGGCGCGGAGTGCATTCTTTTGGCGTCGGAGCAGAAGGCGAAGCAGATCACGGACAAGCTGGTTTATCTCGTCACCGACGCGGAAATTTCGCATTACCAGGTCGCCAATATGTTACCCGACAAGACCACCTTCGGGCAGAAAGTGGTCGGCGAGCGGATTTTCTCGGAGATGAAAAGAGAAGATATCGACTTGTTCGAAATATACGATGATTATCCGATCGCAGTGATGATCCAAATCGAAGACCTGGGGTACTGCAAGAAAGGCGAAGGCGGTAAATTCGTCGACAATCATGATTTGACTTACAACGGTGACTTTCCCGTGAATACCGGCGGCGGCGAGTTGTCCGTCGGCCAAGCGGGTTTGGCCGGCGGCTATCTCCATCTCGTCGAAGCGTTGCGTCAGTTGAGAGGCGAGGCCGATGGCCATCAAGTCAAAAAAGCCGAGCGCGCGCTGGTCACGGGGATCGGCTGGCTCAATTACGGCCGCAACCTCGGTACCACGGCCGCGCTGGTGATGGAAAGGAGAAAATAATGGCTGAAGCAAGAACGCCGCAAAAAAGTCTTCCGAAGATCAACAAAGTGGATCAGCGCTTCTGGGAAGGCGCCGCCCAGGGTAACCTTTTGCTGCAGAAATGCCGGAGTTGCGGCAAGGTGCAATTTTTTCCGCGTGTCGCTTGCGTCGATTGCTTCGGAGAGCTTGATTGGATCGAATCGAAAGGCAACGGCAAAGTACATACCTTCACTTTAGTGCGCGTGCCACGCAATCCGGCTTTCAAAGAGGAGACGCCGATTTATTACATCAATGTGATTTTGGACGAAGGCGTGATTATGGAAAGCCGCCTGGTCGGCACTAACAGAGACAAAGTAAAAATGGGTGATCGGGTGAAAGCGGTGTTCCAGGAGACGCATGATCCCAAGATCAAATTGCCGTGCTTTGAGCTGGCCTAACGATTTTGGATTTGCGATTTTAGATTTTGGATTAGGGAGGACAGAATGAACCAACCAAGCCGCATGACGCTTTCATCCGACAATCTAAAATCTAAAATCCAAAATCCAAAATTGTCCCGACGCTCGCAAGCGCTGATCGCATTGCTCGTGACGTTCATTTTGCAGTGGCCAGTGCTGGTTAACTCGCAGTCCAAGCCTCTCCGCGAGCTCAAAGTCGGTTATCCATTAGGCGGCTCGTCGAGTTATTTTTGGGTCGCGTACCGCTCCGGTTCGTTCGAAAAATATGGACTGAAGCTCGAACCGATCTATATACGCGGCGGGCTGATGGGAATTCAGGCGGCGCTCTCGGGCGATTTGCCGTTGCAGCTACAGGGAGCTTCGACGGTGGTCGCGGCTTGGGCTCAGGGGGCGAAGGATTTTCAATTCATCGGCGCCGTAGGCAATCGTCTCGACTACATTTTGGCGGCACACCCGTCGATCAAACGTCCGGAAGATCTCAAGGGGAAAAGAATCGGCGTCAGCCAACTCGGGTCGAGCACGGACTTCATTGCTCGGGTCGCGGTTCGGCGGCTTGGCCTCAACGCCGAGAGAGACGTGCAGATCGTTGGCATCGGCGGGCAAGGCGATCGTTGGACGGCGCTTACTTCCGGCCAGATCCAGGCAACCGTGCTGCAATCTCCGTTTACGCTCAAGGCGCGCAAGGCAGGCTATCCGACGTTCATCGATTTTTCCAAAGAGGATTTTGAATACACCGTCGCCGGCCCGGTCACAATGCGCTCTTTTATCCGTGCGGAGAGAGAAACGGTCATGAATTTCATGCGCGGCTTGGCCGACGGCATGGATTTCTATCGCGACGAAAAAAATAAAGACCGGGTGCACAAATTCCTCGGCGAGTATTACCGTTCCAATAACACCGAGGAGTTGGAAGAGACACGCAGGGTTTACAGCCAGGTGACGCCCGGATTGCCGCTCATTACGGTGAAGGCGATGGAGAACGTGATTGCCAACGATAAGAATCTTTCCGGTATGAAACTAAACGCAAGTGAATTGTTGGACTTGTCTTTTCTCGAGCAACTCGCACAGGAGAGGAAAGGGAAAGGACGTTAAAAGTTCAATCCGTTCAAACCGTTCAAGGCGTTCAAATCGTTACCTGCCCATGCGTTGAAACAAGTCGTCGCAATGAGATTATGTTTAGTGGCAAATTGGCGTAACTATCATTCTGAGCGACAGAGTGTTTGAAAACTCATCTGGCTGCCAAAATGTCATCTCGAACGGAGTGAGAAATCTTGCATTTTCAAGTACATAAAAAGAAAGATTTCTCGGCTTCGGCTCGAAATGACAAGTTTTCACATACGCTGACGTTAGCGAAGAATCTCGGTTTGTCGCAGCTTACTAGACGAGATCCTTCGGCTGTCGCCTCAGGATGACATTGTGAGACCAGCTTTGATCGGAAAACGAGCGCCAGCCTGCAACTGAGCGAAGCGGTTGAACAGCTTGAACGTTTGGAACAAAGGACCAGGGATATGGAATATCAAACGATCATTTATGAAGTGAAGGAGCGCATTGCCTGGGTGACGTTTAACCGGCCGGAGTCAATGAATGCGATGAATCGCCAAATGACCGGCGAACTCATCGAGGCGTGCCGCGAGATCGAAGAAAACGTCGACGTTCGGCTCGCGATCTTTACCGGCGCCGGCGAAAAGGCGTTTTCCGCAGGTATGGATCTGAAGGAGCGGGCCGAAACAGTCTTTTCACCGATTGAGCGGCGCCAGCAGAAATTAACCAACAAGATCTACACTCAAGCGCGCGCAGTGGCCGCAATTACCAAGCCGACCATTGCCGCGATCCGGGGTTATTGCGTCGGCGGCGGACTGGAATTCGCGCTGGCCTGTGATCTCCGTGTGGCGGCGGACGACGCCAAACTCGGGCTCACCGAAGTGCGGCGCGGCATTATTCCCGGTGCCGGTGGCACGCAGCGGTTAACGCGTGCCGTGGGAATCACCAAGGCGATGGAAATGTGCCTGACCGGAGATACCGTGAGCGGGCTCGAGGCCAAAGCTTTGGGTTTGGTAAATCACTCGGTGCCCTCCGCCGACGTAGTCAAAGCCGCCGAAGAGTTGGCCAATCGCGTGCTCAAAGGAGCGCCGATCTCGGTGGCGTTTATCAAGGAAGCGATCAAAAAAGGCGTCGAGTTGCCACTGGAGGAAGGCCTGCGGCTGGAGGCGGATTTATCGGCGTTGATCGGTAGCACCGAAGATGCCAAGGAAGGACCGCGCGCATTTGCGGAGAAACGCGCGCCGGTATGGAAAGGCAGATAGATACCCAGTAGGGGCGCAGCATGCCACGCCCGATACGTGATTCAGGAGAACGAATGCCGGACGACAAAATTTTGTACGAAGTCAAAGACAAGATTGCCTGGATCACGTTGAATCGACCGGAGTCGTTGAACGCGGTAAACCGCGACATGGTCAAATCGATCGTCGAATATTGCCGCCGCGCCGAGGAGGATCGAGACGTGCAGGTGGTGATCTTCAAAGGCAACGGCGAGCGGGCATTTTCCGTCGGCGGCGACATCAAAGATCGCGCGCGCCAGAACGCTGCGGCCGGCGAGCAGAGCGAATCGCCATTGGTGCAGCGGCAAGCGAAATATTCCGGAATTCCGGGAACGCCAGCGCCGGTCATCGCCGCAATGAATAAAATCACCATAGCGCTGGTGCACGGTTATTGTGTCGGCACCGGGCTATTGATGAGTATCGCGTGTGATATTCGCATCGCCGCAGAGGGGGCACGACTCGGTGTCAGCGAAGTTCGACTTGGGTTTATGGCGGGCTCGGGCGGAACGCAACGTTTGCCGCGGCTCATCGGCATTCCCAAAGCTCTGGAAATCTGTCTTTCCGGTGAGCTTTACGACGCCGCCGAATGTCACCGTATCGGCCTGGTGAATCAGGTCGTGCCGTATGCTGAGCTCATCGGCGCGGGCGAACGAACGGCCGGATCTTTTTTAAAGGGCGCGCCGCTTGCGCTTCGATATATCAAGGAAGCGATCTACAAAGGCAGCGAAATGACGCTGGAGCAAGGATTACGCTACGAATCCGACCTGCAGAGCATGGTGATGCAGACCGAAGACGCTAAGGAAGGGCCGCGCGCGTTCGTGGAGAAACGGCCACCGAATTGGAAAGGACGGTGAGCGATTTTTGATTGCCGATTTTCGAGTTCGGATGACCGGAAGAAAATTGAACGTCCAGGTTTCGAGATCGGTCGAGCTGCCTATCTATAATCGAAAATCCAAAATCGAAAATCCAAAATGCCAACTAGTTTGCTGATGGGCGATGGGCTGCGGCGGAGCGCCGGAAAATTTCCGCTCAAAATCGCCGCCAAAGACCGATACCGGCAAATCACCTACGGTGACCTCAATGCGCGAGTGAATCAACTGGCGCGCGGCCTGTTAGCGCTCGGTCTGCGTAAAGGCGATGCCGTTGCAATCGCTGTGGGCAATCGGATCGAGCATCTCGAGATCATCTTCGCGGCTGCAAAGATCGGCGCGCTGGCGATTCCGCTCGATATCAAATGGAAAGCCTTGGAACTTGCGTCCGTGCTGGCCGCGTTCGAGCCCCGCTTTATCGTTGTACAGGAAGATTGCGCGGAAGAATTCGCCAAGGCAAGAAGCCTCAGCGATTTGCGCTTCATCAAATCCGTTTCGTTCTCGGCGGATGGAACCTATGGCGGCGTCATGACCGGCCAGAGCGCGGATGAGCCGGACGCCGATGTCAACGAAGACGATCCGTTCGCGGTCATGTTGACATCGGGAACGACCGGATTTCCCAAGGGTTGTTTAACCACACATCGAACGTTCGTCTTTCACTGTATCAATAATGCCATCGAAAAAGGACTCGGCGCGCACGACAAGGCGCTGCTCTCCTCGCCGATCTATTTCAATGCCGGGCGGTCATTTACTTTGGGGATTGTTTACTTCGGCGGAACGATTATTTTGCACGAACGCTTCGAAGCAGAACAAGTTCTGCGGACCGTTGAAAGCGAAAGAGTAACCTATGTTGGCGCGGTGCCGACGATGTGCGAGCGCATGCTGCATATCTTGGAAGCGAGACAATACGATACGAGCAGTCTTCGTTGTCTGGCGATCACGGGCGGCAAAGTTCATCCGGCGGTGCTGGAGCGCTTGAAGCAAGAGATCACACCAAACATCTACCGCACTTATGCCTCGACGGATTCCGGTCAAATGGCGATTGCCAAACCGAACGATATGGATGCCAAGCCAAGCTCGGCCGGAAGGCCGGTCTGGTGTGTCGATCTAAGA
>JBIOXP010000673.1:0-2961 GCA_044869705.1 Binatia bacterium
TTTCCAAGTTGGCTGACCGTGCCCGGCTATTACTCCCTGGCTGCCGCGCGGCGCTGGCATTTTTTCTTTGGCTGGTTGTTCGCGATCACCGGCATCATCTACCTGCTCTATAACCTTCCCGCAGGTCATATTCGCAAGTTCTTTTTTACCTTGTACGACGCCAAAAAGGTCCCGGCCATGGCTGGCTACTATCTGCACGTAAGAAAAACCTCGCCCCAGGAAGGCGAGTATAACCCGTTGCAAAAAATGGCCTATACCGGAGTCTTCATCTTTCTCGCTCCGCTGATCCTGCTCAGCGGCATGGCGATGTCACCGCAATTGAATGTTGCCTTCCACTGGCTGCCCGCCGCCTTCGGCGGCAGGCAATCGGCGCGTGCTATTCACTTCATCCTGGCGTTCGGGTTTCTGTTTTTTGCTCTAGGGCACGTGCTCATGGTGCTGACCCAAGGTTTTTTCAACAATATGCGCTCGATGACCAGCGGGTGGTACAAAGAAAAGATTCCGCTTGTGATGGAACCGATAGCCGAACCATCGCCGTCCCAAGCGGTGCCCGTTTCATGCGAGCAGGAGCCGGAGAATATTAATGAAGGTCGATCCTAAGCTTTCTCGGCGCAAGCTGCTGCTGGGCGCCGTTCAGGGCGCGAGCCTGATGTTTTTGAGCGGCTGCGAAAAGCTCTTCGATAGCCTAAGTCAAAACAAAAGCGTTCAGTCCCTGCTCGAAGTCGCCGAGCAGGGCAGTCGCCGCGCCCAGCGGCTGGTAACGCGCCGCAACAAGCTCGCGAAAGAATTCGAGCCCAAGGACATCTCGCCAAAGTTTCGCCCCAACGGCAATCCGCCGCCGATCACGATGGATTATACCGCCGACGCGCAAAATCACTGGACAAAATGGCGCCTGGAAATTTCCGGTTTGGTGAAACAGCCGGTAAGTTTCTCATTGGCGGATCTTCAAACGATGCCCGCGCGCACGCAGATCACGCGCCACGACTGCGTCGAAGGCTGGAGCGTGATCGGCAAGTGGAAGGGCGTTCGCCTGGAAGAGATTATCGATCGAGTGCAGCCTGCGAGTGACGCCAAATACGTCGTCTTTCGCTGCATGGATAGCGATACCGACGGGGTTAATTATTTCGAAAGCATCGACATGATCGATGCTGTGCATCCACAGACGATTCTCGCCTACGAATTGAACGATCATCCCTTGCCCATCGAGAACGGCGCACCGCTGCGCCTGCGGGTCGAAAATCAACTCGGCTACAAGCACGCCAAATACATTCGCGCCCTCGAGTTTGTCTCGAGTCTGGAGAAGATTGGGCAAGGCAAAGGCGGATACTGGGAAGATCAGGGTTACGAATGGTATGCAGGCATATAACCTCTCTCTGATAACGTAAACAGCCTCGTGCATCATTGCGGGGTTGGCAAGATCATATCGCTTGCGCTATTCATAGCTGATGCGCATCTGCTCTTTGCTTCCCGGCGCGACGGAAATCGTATTTGCGCTCGGCCTCGGCGATCAGATTGTCGGCGTCACGCACGAGTGCGATTACCCGCCCGAAGCGAAGCAAAAACTCGTCGTGGTGCGGAGCGCGATCGACAGCCATGGTCTTTCCGGACACGAGATCGATCGCAAGGTCTCGGAGCTCCTGCAAGCCGGCAAGGGACTGTACCTGATCGACGAAGAGGCGTTTCGGGCAAGCGCGCCGGATCTCATTGTCACTCAAGGCCTTTGCGATGTTTGTGCTCTCGATTACAACGAAGTTGTCAAAGCCGCTGCTGCGCTGGCTCATACACCCGTCATTGTCTCTCTCAATCCCCACTCGCTCGCAGACGTCATGGGAGACGTCGTCCGCATCGGCGCGGCGACGAATTCTGCGACCGCCGCAGACGCGTTCGTCAGCGGACTTCGGCAGCGCATAGAGCAAATCGGCCTCGGCGAACCCGACTACAGGCCTCGTGTAGTTTGTCTGGAATGGTTTGAGCCGCTTTACGTCGCGGGTCACTGGGTTCCCGAGATGGTGGCGCTTGCCGGCGGGCACGATGTCCTTGGCCGTCCAGGCGAGCCATCGTTTAAAATTGACTGGTCGAGCGTGCTCGCTGCCCATCCCGAGATTATCTTGCTCATGCCCTGCGGTTTCGACGTGCGCCGGGCGGCAAAAGAAGCAAGCGCGCTCAGAAAACTTCCACGTTGGGATGAATTGCAGGCCGTAAAGCGCGGACGCGTCTATGCTCTGAACGGCAGCGCCTATTTCAGCCGACCCGGACCGCGCTTGGTGAATGCGTTGGAAATTCTCGCCAGGATCATCCACCCCGAAATGGTGACCTGGTCCATTCCTTCCGCCGATGCAGCTTTAATCAATTGACCAGCCCTAGGCCCGGTACAATCGGTGCAAAGCACCGGCGCTTGCGCTGTAGGTTTGACCGTCAATAACCGCGAATGGTAGCGTTAGCAAAGCTTTTGCCCGAGGAACATTGCAGATGAGCAAAACAATTCTTGTCACAGGTGGAGCTGGCGGCATCTGCTCCGATATCTGCCGAGGTCTCGCGGCTGACGGGCTGAATGTCGTCGTTGCCGATTATGCGCATGACGCGGCCGAAAAAGTTGCCGAGGAAATACGAGAAAGCAAAGGCGATGCAATCGCGCTGAAGGTCGATGTCGGCGATCCCGCGAGCGTTGCCGAGATGATGAGCCAAGCGATCGCAAAATACCGGCAGATCGATTACGCGTTCTGCGGCGCCGGAGTGATGGATCGCATCCCGGTGATCGAGATGCCGGAACAAGTCTGGGATCGCTTGATGCGAATCAATCTGAAGGGCGTTTTTCTCTGCGCGCAGGCGGCGGCAAAACACATGATTCCGCGCAAGGAAGGGCGAATTTTAAGCATCGCTTCCGGGCGCGGTGTTGCGGGCGCCCCCCGATCGGCTCATTATGCCGCATCCAAGGCCGGCGTTATCGCGTTTACGAAATCG
>JBIOXP010000674.1:0-8434 GCA_044869705.1 Binatia bacterium
ACGTGCGGAATGCCGATTACGACGCGACGATGGAAATGATGACCGCAGACGGGACCGAAGATCTGGAAACCCAGAAGTCGGATATCGAAATTGCCAAGCGCGCGCTCGGTGTGCAAAAAGACGTTCCCATCGAGCAGGTGTTTGATTTTCGCCTGACGCGGGAAGTGTACAAGGAATTGCGGGAAGCGGGTTGGGAGAGGGTGCTGAAAACGGGAAGTAGCACCTCAGGGGTGAGACGGCAGGAGTAAGGCGTCCAACTCGAATTGCTGGCAAGATTTTTCGCTTTAAATCGGCAATGGAATTCGGATTGCTTCTACACACGCGTCAGCTCGTGCGCTCGGAAGATGCATCGAAGAGTTTTGATCAACTGTGGGCGGACGCGTCGCAGGCCGAGGAGCTCGGCTTTGATCATATTTGGCTTGGCGATAGCGTGACGGTTCTGGACAAGGCGCGCGGCGATTGCCTGACCACAATGGCGGCGTTGGCAGCGCGCACCAAAAAAATCCGGCTCGGCGCGGTACCGATGCTCGCGGCGCTCCGAAATCCAGTCCTGCTGGCGCACGCGCTGGCCACGATCGATGTAATCTCCAAGGGCCGCGTCTTGATCGGCGTCAGTGTCGGCCCCGTGCGCGACTACATCCAGCGCCAGTTCGCAGCTTGCGGCGTGCCACCGCAGGAGAAAGCCGGACGGCTGCGAGAGTGCATCGAGATCATGCGCAAGTTGTGGAGCGAGAAGATCATCGAATACGACGGACGCTACTACAAGTTGCACGATGTCGGTATTCTGCCGCATCCAGTTCAAAAAGCCGGAATTCCGATCTGGATCGTCGCCGACCGGAGTGAAAACGGTTTCAAGCGCGTCGGCCGGTTGGGCGACGGTTGGGTGACTCTGGCGCCGAACCTGGAGAGGTTTTCCGGAGCGCGCCGCAAGATCGATCACTACGCCGCGGAACACGGCCGCGCAGATCGTTGCCGGACGAGCGCGCTTTACGTCGCGTTCAATCTACATTCCGACGGCGAGCGCGCCCGTTCAGAGGGCTGGCGCTGGATGGAACATTTTTTCGCACAACCGAAGGAACGTCTCGCGCATTTTTTTACCCTATTCGGTACGCCGGCGGAGTGCGTACAGGTGCTCAAGGATTATGCCGCGGCCGGGCTGACGACGATCATCGCGCGCATCGCTTCGGACGATCCGCGCGAGCAAGCGCGCATTCTGCTGAACGAAATCAAACCGCAATTGTCGAAGCGCGAGAACCCAACCGGCACGCAAAAATAAGAACTGATATGGCGAATCTGCGCCTGACCCTGTCTTGCAACGAGTACGACCGCACCCGCTTTCTGGTCGACGGAACCATCAAGGCGGAAGGGATCGACCTGGAAATCCTCGCGCTGCCTTCCGAGGAGCGCCATCGCCGCTTCTCTCGGGATCTGGAGTTCGACGTAAGCGAGCTGCAGATGGGCGTGTTTCTCGGTTGGGTAGGGCGTGGCGCGCCGTTCCGGGCGATCCCGGTTTTTCCGCATCGCAAATTTTGCCACGGCAACGTGCTTGTGCACGCCGCGAGCGGCATTCAGAAACCAGCAGATCTAGCCGGCAAAACCATCGGCATGCGGGCACATTTCAACCCGGTGTCGCTGTGGATGCGCGGCATTCTTCAGGACGAGTACGGCGTGCCGGCGCGCTCGCTCAAACTTCGCACCAATCAGCAGGAGCAGGTGCCCGGATGGGAGCCGCCGGAATGGATGGAGATCGAACGGCTGCCAAAGGGGCAAAAGATCGAAGACGTGCTTCCCACCGGATCGCTCGACGCGTGCATGCTGCCGGAGATTTCGCCGAAGCACACCCGCATGCCCGGCGTGCGCCGTCTGTGGCCAAATTTTCGCGAGGTGGAAAAACAATATTATCTCCGTACCCGGATCTTTCCGATTCGTCACGTGGTCGTCGTCAAGAATGAAATCTTGGAGAAGCATCCATGGGTCGCCCAAAGCCTCGTCACGGCCTTCACGGAAGCCAAAGAGCGTGGCATCAAGCACGTGAGCGACACGCGTCGATCGTTTCTCGCCTGGTACGGCGCGGAGTTGGAAGAAGAGCGGGAGCTGTTCGGTAGCGATCCATGGCCTTACAACATCAAAGACAATCGGCTGGTGCTGGAAACAATGGCGCGTTATGCGGAGATGGTCGGAGTGACGGAACGCAAGCTCGAAATCAGCGACATGTTTGTTGAGAGCGTGTGGAGTGAGGAAACGTGTGAGTAATTTCATCCTGAGGCGAAGCGGAAGGATCTCGCCTTTCCCCCGCTCATAAGTCGAGAGATGTTTCGCTTCGCTCAACATGACACCTATCGAATGCCAGGAAGCGCAGCACATTCCTGAGCATGGCCGCGATCGAACAGCGCGTCAGTTCAACTCGGCAGAGCGGCGAACAGTCTATTTGTTTTCTTCCGCACCGGCGCGCGCCCAGTCGGGCCGGTAGCGGTCGTCGGTCACGCCGGCGACCGTATAGCCGCCGTCGACGTAGAGAATGGTTCCGGTAATATAGCTCGCGCCTTCGGAGGCGAGAAACACGCACGGCTCGACCATGTCCTTTGGAGTTTCGGTTCTACCCAACGGCAGCCGGCGAACGCGTTCGATCACTCCCTTGCTGTAAGGCTTGCGCGCGGTGTTACCGCGGGCAAGGCCGTTCACGGTGATGCCATAAAAGCCGAGCGCATGTGCGGCGGCGCGTGTGAGACCGTTCACGCCGCCGCGGTCCGCGGTCCAGGACGCGGCCTGACCCGGGCCTAGCACACCGACGATGGAAGTAAGATTAATGATCCTGCCGGAGCGGTGCTTGACCATCTCGCGCGCGACTGCCTGGCAGGTCAGAAAATAACTCTTCACTCCGCGGTTGAGCGAGTCATCGAAATCTTCTTCGTTAAAATTCAGAAATTCCTGGTTGTGCGATGCCATGGTGCAGTTGACCAGGATATCGATGCGCCCGAAAGCGTCGATCACCTGCTTGACCATGGCTTCGACTTCGTTACGTTTTCGCAGATCGATGGCAATAGAGAGCGCGCGGCGGCCTTTTTGCCGTACTTTTTCTGCCGCCACGTCGGTGTCGGCTTGTTTGAAATCCACGCAGGCCACGTCGCAGCCTTCGGCGGCAAAGCCGGGCACGATGGCAGTGCCGAATTCGCCGTTGCATCCAGTCACGATTGCGATTTTTCCTTCGAGTTTCATGTGATCACCGCGCCGGCTGCCAGCCGGCGGCTTTCAGCTGAGCGTAATTCTTTCTGGTAATGGTGTAATCGAAAACCGCCCCGATGCTCGGCGGCTTGGCGACTTTGGTGAGCTCCGACCGGGTCGCCACTTCATCGCGCAAAACTTCATCGGGAAGCGAGCCGTCGTCGGTCATGGCCGCTCGGGTCACATCGTAATCGACCCTGATCGCCTCCAGGGATGACGGATCGCGTTTGCTGATGAGCGCAATGGTCTCATCTTTGTACCGGCGCGCAAACTCGCGACCCTTGGCCAAGCCGCGCAGAAAACGCTCCACCAATTGTGGATTTTCCGCCAGGAGCTTGTTCGAGGTCGCGACGCCATTCCACACGAGCTGGATCTCCTTGCCGAGATCGGCGAGCACGACATGCGGCTGGTCCTTGATGACTACCATATCGCGCGGCACCAGCGGCGCCGCGTCGATGGCGCCGGTCTTGAGCGCGGGAAACCGCACTTCGTTTCTTCCCACGGCAATAAACAACACCGACGACGGATTTATCCCCATTTTTTTGAGGTAGAGAATCGTCGCGAGATGGCCGGTGTCGCCGAAGCTATTGATCGCGATTTTTTTTCCAACGAGTTCTTTGGCGGAAGTGATGTCCGGCTTGATCGACGCCAGGGTGTAACTCGGCCGCGAAAGATTGGTGTAAACGATTTTCACCGGGCCGCCGCGCACCGCTGCACTCACCGCCGAGCTGGCCGAGCTGCTGAACTGAAACTGTCCTGACAACAAGCCGGGAGTCGCAACACCGCCGGGAGCGCGGATCACTTCGATACTGAGCCCTTCCTCGCGGAAGTAGCCTTTGTCCATGGCGCAAATGTGGTCCATGTACGCCGCGCTCAGGGTGGCGTAGGAGACGCGGATGTTGTCGACGGCGAAAACGGGCGCTGCTGTTAGCGGCATAATGACGAGGCTTAGCCATGCTAAGAAAAGTAAAAGAGAACGTGAGAAAAATTGGCTCATGAAGGACTTACTAGCTTACGCGATCGGTTGTCCGGCACGGCGAGCGCGCTCAATAAATTCATCCGCCAAGTGCACGGGTTTTCGGGTGTAGAGAATGATCCGGATCGTCGCCATGTCGCCAATATTGCGGTGCGAGGTTCCCGGCGGAATCAGCAGGAAATCACCGGTCTCGAGCATGAATTCTCCCTGGTTCGTGCGTGTGGCGCGCCGGCCCGAGAGCTGAAACGCGACCTCGTCCTGACCGAAACCACGATGGTAAATGCGCTGCGCGTCGGAACGGTGCGTGGTCTCGATCATTATGTCGGAGTTTTCCACCAGCTCGAAGTGCTTCCCGCCGGAGCCGCCTTCCTCGACCCGGTCGAGCACGGTGGTCGGCTTGAGCAAGGTGCACTGCTTGTTCGGCACAACGCTCTGCTTGACCGGATAACTCTGCGCGATCTCAACCGGATTTCTCGTGTAGACGATCAGTCGCGTAGTTGGTCCGTCCCCGCTGTTCAGTGAACTGGCCGTCTATCCAGCTCTCATGCGTGATACTCGGCGGCACGACCAGCACGTCGCCTTCGACCAGCTGGAAATCGCCCTCCGAGGTTTTGGTGATGCGTTTGTTCTGCACCTGGATCTGGGTTTCGCAAAATCCCGCGGGTCTGCGGCCGTCGGCGCTTTTCGCTGATCGGCAGTGCATCAGCTCCATGCGCACGTCATCGTTGACGAAAATCGGAATCTGCCGTGTGTCGCCGTCCCCAGGGAGATCTTTCTCGAGCAATTTCAGCGGCTCGATCAACCGGCAGGGACGATCGAATTTGTCTTTGCAACCGACGATATCGATTTCCTCGTCGACTTCCTTCCAGACTCTTTCCGGTTTCGGACCGATGTTGCCGATGAACGATAGCGTGTTGATTTCTTTAAACTTGGTTCCCATACGAGTTCTCCTCGCGAAAGTTTGCGCTTAATGGTTTGCCGGGGGAATTTGGAAAGTCGCCCAGACCTTGCCCCAAGGCGGACGAAAACCATCTTCGGTGACCGCGGCGTTGGCGTAGCCGGCATCGACGCAGAGACTCGCGCCGGAGACGAAATTCGAATCGCCGCTCGCCAGAAAAATTGCTGCGCCGACAAGATCATCCGCTTTGCCGAGGCGGCCCAGAGGAATGCGTCGCACGCGCTCGCCGACTTCTTCCGCCGATCCGGAAAAATAGTTCATCGGCCCGGCGAGCAGCGCGTTGGCATTAACCCCGTAGAATCCCAAAGCTTGGGCGATTGCCCGTGTCATCGAGTCGATGCTCGAAGAAGCGGCGCTGTTGGCGGTGGATTCGCCCGAGCCGATATGCGCGTCCATGGTGCAGAGATTGATGATCTTGCCGGAGCGTTGCTCGGCCATGCGCCGGCCGACCGCCTGCGCGAACAGAAAATACGTCTTCGGGCCGCGCAAGATAGAATCGTTGAAAACCTCTTCGGAGAGACCGAGAAAGTCGCCGTCATGGCTGACCGCCGAGCAGTTAAACAGGATGTCGATGCGTCCGAACTCCGCAATGGCGCGGCGCACGCCGTCCTCGACCTGAGCTTTCTTGGTGACGTCGAGTTCGAGCGCAAGCGCGCGCCGGCCGCGCGCGCGAATGTCCGCCGCGAGTTTTTCCGCTTTGGTCAATTCTCCATCCACGACAGCGCAGTCGGCGCCCTCGCCGGCAAATCCCGCGGCAATGGCGCCTGCGCATGGATGTGCGGCGCTGGTGATCAGGGCGACTTTATCTTTGAGTCTCATTCGAATCCAGAATTGTTCGAGAAAACAAGCTGTGTCTTATAAAAAAGGACCGTATTGTGTCAATCGAGACTAGCAACGATACGGTTCAGTTGCACAGATCCCTCACTTTCGTTCAGGATGACAGCCTCTCACACTGTGATTCTGAGCGACAGCGATGAATCAGAGTTAATTCGGTAATCCCAAAACTGACCCACGACTTGGCACACCGGCTTGACACCGGGTGCGGCGAGCATTACCAGTTGCAGTCATTCGTCGGCGCATCATGGAAGCGAAAGGATCGGCGGCATGACAAGTCTCTTGCTTCTTGCTTTTTGTACCTGGCTATTCTTCCAGTGTGATTTGGCCGTCGCGGAGAATATCGTTGTCTCTCTGGTCACACCCAGTGCCGCGTACATGGATCATTTCGTCGCGCTAGAGAAAGGCTACTTTCGCGAGCAGAATCTCAGCGTCGAATACGTTCGAGCCGGCGGCGGCGTGGCCACGCCGGCGCTGTTGTCCGGCGAGGTTCATTTGAGCACTTCGGCGGGTTCGGCGCTCAGCGCGGCGCTGCGCGGCGGTCCAGTGAAGATCGTTTATACGAATCTTTCCAAGCCGAGCTACAAGCTGATCGCCACCAAACCGGAGATTCAGACGCTCAAAGATCTGCTCGGAAAAAGGGTCGCCATCAATTCCTTCGGCGATACCCAACATCTGGCGCTTTTGCTGCTGCTGAAAAAATACCGAGTGCCGTCCACATCGGTCTTGTTCATCGCCATGGGCCGAAACGAAACGCGGTTCGCCGCTGTGAAAACCGGCGCCATCGATGCGACTTTGATGCTCCCACGTGATGTGCTCCAGGTCGGTCGATCGCAGGGCCCGGTCCTCGCCGATATCGGCCAGGAAATTCAGCTCATCTGGTCGGGCGCCGCGACTTCGACCAAACTTCTGGCGGAAAACCGTAGTCTGGCGGAGAGGTTTCTCATCGGCGCAATCAAAGGCAGGGAATACGCGCGACGTTTCAAAGAGCAGACGCTGGCCGTGATCGCCAAGCACGATAAATCGCCGCGCGAGGGCCTCGAGCTCGACTACGACGCGACCGTATCGAGCATGACCGCAGAAGGATCGGTGACAGAGGACGTGCTGCGCGACGAAATTGCAACGCGCGCGGAGCTCACCAAGATGATCAATCCGCCGGACAAAGACAGATTATTTGATTACAGCCTGGTGAAAAAGATTTACGCGGATTTGAAAGCGACTGGCTGGCAGCCTAGACCGTGAAAGATGGTCAAAAGCATCGGGAATGCTCGACAAGCTCAGTCTAAACGGGAAATGCTCACGCAATTAAATTTCCGCTTGTCCCGAGCTTTATCGAAGAGCTATGTTTCAAAGCCGTATGCGTTTACGGGATATTTTCAAGGCGCCATCCATTCAGCTAAACTTTTGGCGTCAATCCGGCAGCTTTGATTCCTTCGACGGCGCAGGCTTCGTCTTCATCTGCGGTGCCGCCGCTGATACCGACCGCGCCGATGATCTCGCTGCCGTCTAGGATCAAGACACCGCCAGCGACCGGCACCACTTTGCCTCCGGACATGTCCGATAGAGCGCCCAAAAACGCCGGCCGCTCTTTGAGCCGCTCGCTCAATGCGCGGCTTGACTCGCCCATGCCCACCGCTCCCCACGCTTTGCCAATGGCGATATTCGGCCGCAAAATGCTCGCGCCGTCTTCGCGCTTCAATGCCTTGACACAGCCGCCGTCATCAAGCACCGCGACGCACATCGGCCGGTACTTGGCTTCGCGCGCTCTGACGAGAGCGCGGTCGACAATTATCGAAGCTTTTTCGAGAGACAGTTTCATGCCATTCTCCTTCACCCAAGGTTATTTCTTCAAACTTCTTCTTTCGCGGTGAGATCTCTAGCGGGTTGCCTTGTAGCTCTAGCGATCTTTGCCGAACTGCTGCAATCTATTTGAGCAATTCTCGCGCGATCAGTAATTTTTGAATTTCGGATGTTCCTTCATAGATGCGCAGCGCGCGCACATCGCGATAAAGCCGTTCCATAATATGCCCGGCGACAACTCCGTTGCCGCCGTGAATCTGCAAAGCTTGATCAACGATTCTTTGCGCCGCCTCGGTCGCGAAGAGTTTCGCAATCGACGATTTCATCTCGAATTTAGGTTGTCTCTGGTCATGCGCCGCGGCTGCTTCGTAGACCAGAAGGCGCGACGCTTCCAGATCCGCCGCCATTTCCGCAACCTTGAATTGAATACTTTGGAATTCGCCGATAGCGCGACCGAACTGGTGTCTACGGCGCGAATACGTAATGGCTTCAGCCAAAGCTCTTCGGGCGAAACCGACCGCGCTTGCCGCAACTGTGCAACGAAGAATATTCAGTGTTTGCAGCGCTATTTTTAAACCACCTCCTTCTATTCCGAGCAACCCATCCTGCGCTATAAAACAATCATTAAAACCGAGGACGCCAAT
>JBIOXP010000675.1:0-2927 GCA_044869705.1 Binatia bacterium
GAAAATTTGTTCAATTTTACGAGAGCGTTTGTGACCTGGAGCTGGACATCATGCTCGAGGTAAAGGACAAACAGGAATCGGTCTTAAAGCTGCGGAAGTTTTTACCTGCGCCGGAACTCTGCGCCGCGTAGAAGCTATATGGCTAAGCAGTTGCAACGAACAAATCAAACGCCATATCGCAACCGCTTCTATAAACAAACTGAATGTTTAGGTGAGAGCGACAATTCCGCGCCCGAGCGCGCATAAACCGAGCGAGCTGAGCCGGAGGTGCGAACGATCCTTGGTGCCGACACTACGCGCTAATGCCTAAATCCGGCGGCGCTTACTTGACGAGCAGCGGTATCAATGCCGCCACATCATCGTAATTTTCCAGACGATCTATGGCTTGAATCAACTGTTCGATGCGCTCTTCCGTTAGCACCGCGCCGGCCATTTTCCGAAATTTCGCGCGCAATACGTCGCGGCTTACCATATTAAGCGGCGAGCCAGGCGGATAGGGCTCGAATGCTTTGTGAGTTCTACCGTTGGTGAGCTTCACCTCCATCGTGGTGTTGTAGTTCTGGTCTTTCTTTGCGTTTGGGTCGGCGTAGCTTTTTACTTTCCTCGCCAACGCGAGAACTTTCGGATCGGTCCAGAGTTTGGGATCCATGTAAGAGCCCAGATCATTGTCATTCTTCAATAGGCGAATAGCCAATGAGAATGGCAGGCTGAACTGTGCGCTCGCGGTATCGCGCGGCTCATAGATCGCGCCGCCGTGCGAAAGCGATGTCTCGGAGATTCCGACGCGAATCTCCTCGACGTCATCGGCGCCGAAGCCGTGTTCGTCGATAAGTTTGGTCAGCGTATAGATGACTCCTTGGACCGTGGCGACGCAGGGATAAAGCTTGAACCAGATCCGCATGATTTTGAAATCCCTGCCGAGATCGCGGGTGATTTCCTCGGGCTCGACGACATCCGCAAAGACTTTCAGAAATCCGCGCTTGCCTTCAATGATCGTCGGTGGCCCGGTCAGCCCCAGTTGCGCGAGCATCGCCGACTGAATGCCGCCGCGCGCCGCAATCCCGGCGATCACGCGCTTGACCTCGCCGCCGGTCTGATCGTATTCCATTGTTCCGCTTGAGTGCATGCCGGCGATGCCTAAGGCATGAAGCATCTGTCCATCGGTCAAGTGCAGCAATCTCGCCGCAGTTGCCACCGCTCCGAAAGGCGCGCCGATGCCGTGGCTATGAAAGCCGCGCTTGCCGGAGGAAGGACGCACCGCCGCGAGCAAGCGGTACATCACATCACAGCCGACCACGACCGCGGCGAGAAAATCCTTGCCGCTGCTACGCCGCTTTTCGCCCACCGCGAGTGCGACCGGAACCGTAGCGGCGCCCGGGTGTCCACCCGCCGCGAACCCCACATCATCGAGCTCACACCCTTGGCCAAAGGTCGCATTGACAAATGCCGCATCGAGCGTCGGCACTTTGTTCCCGTAATTGACGACGGTGCTTTCGCCACGCCCGCCCATATCTGTGACGTAGCGATAGGCGATCTTGTTCCACTCCAATGTGGAGCCGATCAGTTCGACGCCGAGCTGATCGAGAATGCAGTCTTTTGCCTTTCCGATTGCTTCAGGCGGAATATCTTCGTAGCGCACTCGCGCGGTGTGAGCGGCCAGCTCTTCGGTTATTGCGATTGCCATCCACTTTCTCCTGTTTAAACTATATTCCGCGGGAGTTTGCGACAAAGCGCCGGTCTATACTTAATTCCTCTTGCTAAGCTATTGCGGGCCAGAAACATACGAGCACGTGGAGAATTGCAGATTGAATCTTGAAACGAATTATTCCACCACTTCGTCACCCGATGACGGCAATCGGACAACGAGACAGCTTTCGCGAAGCTCAGGGCAATCGTGTCTTGCATTGAGGCTTTTGCAGGCGTCTGTCTAGGCGCGCTTCGCCTTAGCGAAAGCGGCAGCGCTGCTGCCTGCTAGGCGCCCGAACACGGCGCCTTTCATTAGGCCGGACCCGCCCGGATAATTGTTGAAGAATGAGCCGCCCGTGATTTCTCCGGCGGCAAAAACTCCGCTAATCACATTTCCGCTCGTATCTTTGACTTCGCCCTTTTCCGTGATGCCGATTCCGCCAAAGGTAAAGGTGATGCCGCAGGTTACCGGGAATGCGTAATACGGCGGCGTGTCCAAGCGCTGGGCCCAGTTTGACTTCAGCGGCGTGATGCCTTGGGTACATTTCCCGTCGTGTTTTGATGGATCGAAGGGGACGTCCGTGACCGCATCGTTGAATGCGGCAACCGTTTTCACGACGTTTTCCCAATCCAAGCCGGGTAATTTTTTCGCCAACGCTTCGATCGTATCGGCGCTGACGTGAAAACCTCTGTTGTACTCGGAGCGCAGCAGCGGACGGGTCTTGTTGTCGAAGATCTGATAGGCGATGCGCCACGGCAGACGCAAAACTTCGCGCCCACATTTCGCGTATGTGTAGCTGAAAAAATCCTCGCCTTCATCGACAAAGCGCCTGCCGTTGATATCGACCATAATCCCGTACGGATACGAATAGCGGTGTTCGTAAGCGCATTCGACGTCGGGCGCTTCCGCATCGACCAGCACCGCATGGCAGCCGCTCCAGTGGCCGATCGGCTGTGCGCCGAATCCCAGCGCCAAATTGAGCACCTCGCCGGTGTTGTAGCGCGAGCCGCGCACTTTCACCAAGTCCCATCCCGTGCCGAGATAGCGTGCGCGCATTTCCGGATTGGCTTCGAAGCCGCCGGCGGCCAAGACCACAGCGCTACTCGAAAAATCGACCAACCCCTCTGCCGTTTGCACCCGAACACCCGTGGGCTTGCCGCGATTGTCGAATGTCAATCCTGTCGCTTTCGCTTCGTAAAGAATTTCGATGCCGTTTTTTTCAGCGGTCGGAAACAGCATC